>JBJKQC010000165.1:0-5356 GCA_046705745.1 Dehalococcoidia bacterium | reverse complement strand
CAGCAAGGTGTGGGGTAGTCGCGGATTCATCGATGACACCGAGCACGTCGGAAATGCCTACTGTCTCGCCCTCGTGTTTCACGATGCGCTGAAGCACGCCGCTTTGCTGCGCGGGGACTTCCGTGTTCACCTTCTCGGTCTCAAGCTCCACCAGTGGATCGCCGGGCTGGACCGCATCGCCCTCCCTCTTGAGCCACCTACCCACGGTCGCCTCAACGATGGACTCACCCATCTGCGGAACGCGGATCTCCGTCGGCATGTTTTACCTCCGTGGCCCCCTGTGCGGAAGCCCCGCAAAGACCTGACTCACGATGTGGCCCTGCTCCTGGCGATGCAGCAGCGCAGTGCCTTCCGCCGGGCTCGCGCGTCTCGGGCGTCCAATGTAATGGGGCGTTTCACCGAGCAGATCGGCGAGCAGAGGCGATACGTAGGTCCAAGTTCCCATGTTCTGCGGTTCCTCTTGCACCCAGACCACGGACTCCATGTTGGGGTACCGGCGCACCACATCGGAGACTTCGTTGGCAGGGAAGGGGTAAAGCTGCTCGATACGCACCACGGCTACATCATGGGACTCGCCGCCCTGGTAACCGGCAACGTCCGTGAAGACCTTCCCGGCACACAGCACCACCCGTTGCACTTCACGAGGGTCACGGTCCTGCCTCGGGTCATCGAGGACGGGCCGGAATGTCTGTGCGGTGAGGTCTTCGAAAATGGATGCCGCCATCGGATGGCGCAGCAAGCTCTTGGGCGTCATTACGATAAGTGGGTGGGGTGCGGCTTGCACAATCGCGGCCTGCCAGCGCAGCAAGTGGAAGTATTGCGCGGCGGTTGTCGGATAAACCACCCTGACGTTGCCCTCGGCGGCCTGCTGCAGGAATCGTTCCAGCCGGGCGCTGGAGTGGTTGGGCCCTTGGCCTTCATACCCGTGGGGAAGCAACAGCACTAACCCTGACTGCATGCCCCACTTGGCCTCAGCGGATACGATGAACTCATCCACGATGGACTGAGCGTTGTTGACGAAGTCGCCGAACTGCGCCTCCCAGAGCACCAAAGACCGCGGCGCCTCAACGCTGTAACCGTATTCGAAGCCTAGGACGGCAGCCTCCGATAGTGGACTGTTGCAGATACTGAAACCAGCCTTCGCGCTGGCCAGCGATGCCAGGGGGACCAATACCTCCCCGCTCTCGACGTCGTGCAAGACTGCATGTCGCTGGCTGAAGGTGCCCCGCTCGGTGTCTTGCCCACTGAGGCGGACAGGCACACCTTCCGTCAGGATGCTCGCCAGGGCGAGTGCCTCCGCATGCGCCCAGTCCACTCGCCCGTCGCCATCGAAGGCCTCTCGGCGTCGTTCGAAAGGACGCACCAGTTTAGGGTGCAGCCGAAAGCCCTCCGGGAGCCGGTGGAGCTCTTCGTTCAATTGCCGAAGGGCGCCCTCCGAGACGGGATGCGGGACGGGAACAGGCTCCTTTGGAGCTATGGGAGGGTTATATAGCCCAGCTTTTTCATCTGGTACGCGGCTTCCGCGGACCATTCTCAGCGCCTCTTGCAGCCTGTCCCATGCGTTCGCCACCATCGCTTCCGCTTCATCAGAAGAGAGGAATCCCCCTTCGCTGAGCCGTCTCGCCCACAGCTCCCTAGCCGTCGGATGGCTATGGATTGCTTCGTACATCAGCGGCTGAGTGAAAGTAGGTTCGTCGCCTTCGTTGTGACCGTAGCGTCTATAGCCGATCAGGTCGATGAGGGTATCCTCGTGGTACCGCTGCCGGTACGCGAATGCCAGGCGAGCAGCGGCCAGCACCGCCAGTGGGTCATCGGCGTTGACGTGGATGATGGGCATGCCGAGGCCGTTAGCGGGGCCACTGGCGTACAGGGCCGAGTGAAGCTTCGGCGGTTCCGTCGTGAAGCCGATCTGATTGTTGACGATGATGTGGATCGTCCCACCGGTACTATAGCCAGGAAGGCGCGCTAAGTTCAGTGATTCGGCAACGATGCCCTGTCCAGCGAACGAAGCGTCGCCGTGGACTAGGATGGAGAGAACGATGTCTTCGGGAGCAAGCCCGGGCTCCCTCTGATGGACGGCCTCCTGATGCGCGCGCACGGAACCCAGCACCACGGGATTCACGAGCTCTAAGTGGCTCGGATTCGGGCAGAGGAACAGTCGTATTGTGGAGGCATCCGTTGGGTCGGGCGAGCTGTAGATGATCGCCCCTCCCTCGTGGTACTTCACATCCAGGGTCCATCCCTCGTGCGAGTCTTCGACCATGGCCTCGTGGGAGGAGCCACCTTCGAATTCCGCCAGTACATCGTCGTAGGACTTGCCCAGCAGGTGCGTAAGGACGTTGAGGCGTCCGCGGTGGGCCATCCCAAGTCCGACTGCCTTCAATGCCTTGTGCGCGGCTAGCGAGAGCAACTCGTCCAGCAGCGGGACCAAAGTGTCGTTGCCTTCAAGGGAGAACCACTTTTGACCAGGGAAATTGCGGTGCAAGAACCGCTCGAAGGTCTCCACGTCCGTGAGCCGTTTCAGGAGGAGTCTTCGAAGTTCCGAGTTCAAAGGGACAACGTGCTCCCCTGATTCCACTGCATGGCGGAGCCATGTACGCCTATCAGCGTCGTCGACGCAACCGAATTCGTAGCCTAGGGCACCACAGTAGATGGCGCGCAGCCGCGCCACTCCCTCAGCAGCATTGCTGGCGGACTCCGCAAGGGGGCTAACAAGCAGATGGGCCGGAAGCGCGATGAGGTCTTTCTCGGTGAGTCCGTAGGTTTCCGGCCGGAGGTGCGTTTCATCTCTCGGCTGAAGCGCGAGTGGATCGATCTCCGCTGCGCTGTGCCCCTCCTCCCGAATGGCCTCCACGAGAGAACGGAGGGCGTCTGCGCGAGCATCGGGAAGGCCGGGCTGGTGCGTTCCATCGCTCTCAGCCTTGAGGCGAGCGGCCCAGGTCGCAAAGAACCGGCGGAAGTCAGGGTTTACACTGGCTGGATCCCGCGCATAACGATCGCGGACTTCTTCAAGGTAACCTTGATTGAGTCCGAACTGGCGATCGAGATCCTCCATACCTCTCTATACTACTCCTGTTGTCCAGACAGGACCCGCCTCAATACAGGCCCGTACTAGTTCGGGCCTGTATTGAGGAAATATATGTGAGTGACGGCACATTGAACTCACCGCAACCGCTTCCTTCGGCTCGCGCTCCAGCAGAAGGTCGCTCTGTGGCGTCCTGCAACAGGTCCGATTTCCGAGGCGACCGTGTCAACCTAGCCCAGAGACACCAGGTGCACCAAGCACCGTCCTCCTAGGTCCCGATATCTCGCCTGCCCACAATCTGCTTTGGTAACGATCCTGGCAGCCGATCGGCGAAACCCAGTCACGGTTAATCATACAGGGGGCCTATGGCATATCTTGGGGTTCTGCTTGTGACGATCCTCATCTCTTTTATGGTCGTTCGCTTAGGCGCTTTCGCACTTCAATTGACGGGCGTGGAGCCTCCAGTGGCAGTGTTTCAGGCGCTATCTGCCTTTTCAGGCGCTGGATTCACTACTACCGAGGCCGAGCGCGTTGTCCGCTATCCCGCGAGACGGCGCATCGTTGAAGTTCTGATTCTGCTAGGGAACGCCGGTTTGGTGGCGGTCATCGCCACGTCTGTAGCGTCGTTCACCAAAGTACAGGGCTACGGCTGGTTCTTAGGGCGTCTGGCGATTGTGCTGGTGGCCATCTTTGTCCTCTACCGTCTAGTCATGAGGAGCGGCATAGGTTCGCAACTTCTGCTGGCAAGCCGTCGGCCACTCTACAAATTGCTCATTCGCGAGCTACCGGTGACCGAGGAAATCTTCGGTACGGGCGAAGGGTGGGGGATATATATGGTAACCGTCGGACACAATGCTCTACCGCACGGGCGTTCCGTGGGGAGTTTGGACAAGGAATTGGGCATAGAGGTGCTGGCTTACGAGAGAACGGGGAAGTTTGTGGTACGTCCACTCCCCGACGACGAGGTCGAGTTCGGCGACCGATTGGTCGTCTGCGGGCCTTCAATGTCGCTGGCCAAGCTGACCGAGCACCAGTCCTGAGAGTCGTCCAGCGGGTCAGGGTGAGTCCGCCTTTCCAAATGCCCACCCAAGGAACGCTGGGGTTGGCGCTGTGACGGCGTTTGCCCGCTCGCCGGCAGTCCTGCAGGCATTGGTCCATGGGACAGGCCGGCCGAATGGATGGCCTGGTTTGGGCTCTTCATTGCCTGGGGCTGCGCCACACACAACTCTGCTCTTGAAGGCTGGCATTCATTCGAAGGTCGTCCAGGAGCGGCTGGGCCATGCCAGCATCAACATCGCCCTGGACGTTTATTCCCATGTGCTGCCGGGCATGCAGGAAGCAGCAGCGGCGCGCTTCGATGAAGTCATGGCGGGGCCTGTTTTGAGGGCGCCGGTAGCAAACGGTTAGCAAACAGTGAAATTACCCCGTCTGAGTTGGCAGGCTGGGGTTTCGTTTACTAGGCCGTTGTGCGGCTAAATGGTGGTGACCCGGGTGGGAGTCGAACCCACAACGCGCGGATTAAAAGTCCGTTGCTCTGCCATTGAGCTACCGGGCCACGAACAGGGCTATCGTTTGGCCAAGGTGCGCCTGCCTCTGGGAGTGCATGGACGGCACCCTAAGCCAGGATAAACGAGGCCGTGGCGCGGCTCAAGTCCGCGATGCCGTACGAGGACTGGCCGACTACTAGTATGAGGTCCGCGCGGTCTCCCAGTGGCAGCTCCGGGGTCGGCTGCACCATCGTCACTGGCTGGGCAATGACGGTGGAGTAGGGGAACACTGTCGGAACGGGTGAAGCTCCGGCATGGTCACCAGGCTTCAACTCACGCCCATGCCCTTGTACGAGACCTGGTGCTCCATGAACACTTCTCGGCGCTCATTTGCGGACTGTAGGATGCCCAGCACTACCTCTTGCGTGGCCTTGCCCCAGTATTGGTCATGGATGCGAACTGGAGTGTCCGTCGACCAGGCGCGGTGCATCTCGTCTACCTCCACCGAGCCGTAGCGGCGGTTGTACCCGACGCCACCGGAGACTTCGACCTCCTCGACGCCGTCATCCGTGTAGATGCGGATGCCGGTCGGCGTCTGGCGCATGTCGCCCTTCTCGCAAGACACGACGGTCAGGCCAAAGAAGGCGTGGCGGCGATCCGGGTCTACCTTTTGGGTGATGGGCCGCCGCATAGAGCCACCGTACCGCGTGGACTCCTTGTAGGCTTCCTCCGTCTCCATTGTCCCGAAGTCACGGATGCGCTTGTGCGACTTGGCGTGAAGCTGCGGGTCGTAAGGGCCGCCTTGGAGCGTGTAGCCGAAAGTCAGCTCCGAGCTGTCGAAATG
>JBJKQC010000164.1:0-4307 GCA_046705745.1 Dehalococcoidia bacterium | reverse complement strand
ACCTGCGTCTTGTGCTTTAAGCGCCGAAAGGCGTTCGTGTGGATGACCCGGTCGCGGTCGCGCTGGAACTCAGTGCGGAGGTCGTCCCGAGCCTCCGGCCGCAGCCTACCCCCGGTCTTGGCGCTGAGGCTGGCAAGGGGAGAAAGGCGTTCCGCCTCCCATTCTTCCTGCCGCTGGCGGACGAAGCTGAGGCCGTGAGGGGTCATCGGGTCCATGGGCCGTAGTGTAGCAGGAAGAGAGGCTGCCGGGGCTTGCCCTGGGAGCAAGCCCCGGAATTCCCTGTGCGACGCCTAGGATATAGCTGGCAGGCCTTACTGCGGTGCTATGCCCTGATCTCTTCTCGCATGAACTTGGTGTACGACAGGCCAAGAAGCACGGAGACCATGCCGACCAGCGCCACGATTTGCGGCCAGACGAGCTGCAAGCTTTGGCCCGCGGACACGGGAGTAGCGAGAAGGTTTTGCAATTTCGCTTGCTGAAGTATCAAAGGGGTCACGGACCGACCGCCAATAGGGTCGAGCAAAATGCTGGTGGCTTCCGAGAACAGCTCACCTGGGGAGAGACGGCTTATCCAAGTGGTGATGTTGTAGTTGAGCATGGCATCGCTGAGCGTTTGGACGTTGGGAACGAAGAAGTCAGCGATGCCCGTAGCGATCAAGCCAATGATGAAGCTGGCGAACAGCCAAATGCCCAAGGACACCAGCGCCGACGTCACGGAACTCCGCAGGAACGTGGAGGCCGTCATGGCAAGCGCCAGCCAGAGGGACAAATAAACGATGCTGAGGATGCCGAATCCCGTCAGGCGAATCAGCTCCTGGCCCATGGGCACCATCTTGAGGATGTACATCCCCGAGCCTATGACACCTACCATCAACCCGACGACTATGACCGTGAGCGTGACGACCCCGGCGAGGAACTTGCCGTTGAACACGGCGTCCCGGAAGACCGGCTGGGAGAGCAGGCGGGGCAGCGTGTTTTGGGTACGCTCACCGTTGATGGCGTCAAAGCCAAGGGCGATACCGATGAGCGGTCCGAAGAAGCTGATATAGAACAGCAGCGGCGGAATAGTACCGCTTGAGGTGCCTTCAAGGAACATGTTCAAGAACAGGAAGTTGTTCGTTGTGGTCCCCGTGGTGCCGCGCAAGACGGTGGCGGTGATGAAGATGCCCCAGCCGATGCCCAAAACAACCAGGGCAAAGACGAGGAGGAACCGTCGTCTTCCGAAATTGTCCGCCATTTCTTTCCAGAAAATCGCCTGCATGGTCGTCCCTATCCAATCATTCGCCGGAGAAATTCTCCCAAGAGATTCCTCTGCCGGCGGGCCGGGGCTGCAATGACAACACTCGACTGTTGAAATGACGCGAGAGCCTAATCGCCCGCCTGCTCATCCGTCTGAAAGTACCGCATATAGATTTCTTGCAGCGTACGGTTCTGGGAACGCATCTCCAGCAAGTCCGCGCCATGTTCCAGGAGCGTCGCTAGGACCTGTGTCCGCACATCGCGGTCGCTGTCCACCGTGCAATTGGTCCCATCCCGCCTTACCGAGGTGACGCCCGATATGTGCCGCAGCGCCGGCACCAGTCCCTCATCCCCGCCGCTCACCTCGAAGTTCAGCTGGTAGCCGCCATGTCTAGTGCGGCGTGTGAGATCTTGGATAGTCCCCTCCAGCACCAGCTTGCCGTGGGACATGATCCCGACGCGATCACAGACCCGCTGGACCTCTTCCAACTGATGGGAGGAAAGGAAAATAGTGATGCCCCGCCTCTTGCTCAATTCCTCGATCATGCCGAGCAGCCATTGGATGCCGGCTGGGTCCAGCCCCAAGGTGGGGTCGTCCAGGATGATGAAACTGGGTTGCTTGACGAGCACATCAGCCAGGCCGAGGCGCTGGCGCATGCCGCGGGAATACGTGCCCACAGGCTTGTCGGCGGCCTCGGCCAACTCCACGGTGGCCAGAAGGTCGTTAATCCGACGGTCTGCCTCGACGCGAGGAATCTTGTTCAGCTCGGCGGTGTACCGGAGATTTTCACGTCCGCTCATGTCAGAGTAAAAGCCGACCTGCTCCGGCAAGTAGCCGACCTGCCTTTTGATAGCAATAGGGTCCCGCGTGGGGTCATGGCCGCAAACTCGTACGGTGCCAGCCGTAGGCTCAGTCAAGCCGAGAAGCATGAGAATGGTAGTGCTTTTACCTGAGCCGTTGGGCCCCAGGAAGCCAAAGACTTCCCCCTCATCTATGTGTAAATCGAGCTTGTCAACGGCGGTGAAATCACCGTAGACCTTGGTGAGCCCGTGCGCTTCCATCAGCTTGTTCGTCTGCGTCGCGACCTTCAGCTGCGTCATCTGCGTCCCAACCTCAGGAAGAGCCCGATCATGCCGCCAACGACGAGGACCACGAGAACAATGCCCAACCAGCCCCAAATAGTGGACTGCGCCACGGTTACGCGCAAGTCCGTGGAGGCTGAGGCGTCTGAGTTAGTGCCTGTGACCGTTACGATGTAGTCGCCGGATATGGCGTTGCCGGGAGGCGATATGGTGACCGGAATGGTGATCTGATTCCCAGCCGGAAGCGACGGAATGGTGTTGTTCGGCTCTCCAAAACTGACTTTCCAGTTGGTCGGCGCGTTTGAGCTGAGCTGGACATTCGAGAGGTCGGCGCTACCGGAGTTGTTGAAGACAAGGTTGGTGGTCCCGGAGCCTCCGGCCTTCGCGTTCATCTGCAAGTTGCCGGTGTCGGTCGTTACGCTCAGGTTTCCCTTGCCCGTGACCTTCGCATGCAGGGTGATGTTGGCCTGGCCGCCGTTGCTGGAACTTACGACGACGGGGATATCATAGCTGCCCAGGGCCGCCGTGGAAGGCACGGCTACATTCACCGAGACCGTCTGACTAAGGCCAGCCTGGACTCCAATGGCGCCAATGACATTGCTGGAGCCGTAGGCCTGTTGAAAGGTGACTTGCCAGCCGGAAGGCGCCTGGGCGGAAAGGTCGTAGGTGTAATTGTTCCCGGTGTTGTTCTTGACATCTATCTGATAACCCAGCGTTGTGCTCGGTGGGCCTTCAAGCGTGGGGCTGTCGGAGGTCACGGTGACGTTGGCGGTGGTCGGCGCCGGGGGCGCTACGACAGTCACCGTATATGTGGGGGCAGCGTACACAACAGACCCGTCAGGAGAGGTCACATGCAGGGTAAACGAATAGGTGCCTTCCTTGACACCGGTCGGCGGCATGATACGCAAGTAGAGCTGAACAGGGCTCGCGGTAGCGGTTGCGCTCCCGGAGGTGGGCTGCACCACGAACTGGGTGATCTTGAAGTCGAAAAGGTCGTCCCACACGCCTACGTCCCAGCCGGAGGGGACACCCGTCAGGTTGAAGCTCACGGTCTGAGGGGTGCTCGTTTGGTTGGTCAGCGTTAAGTTCAGATCCGCCTTGGTCTGGGAGGTGTCCATGGTGATGCCCCGGTAGGGCGAGTTCAACTGGACATCGGACGCTTGCTGGGCCAAGGCGACCCCAGCACTCGGCAGCAGTAACAGCGACAAAAACACGATTGACAGGATCACACGGCGAACTGTTCGCATGGCTATGTTTCAAACCTCAGTCATGAATACGAATGGACTATGCAGAATCGTAGCAATGGTCAGATAGCATTGTAGGGCTCCGCCTGTCAACCATGCAGATGGCGGAAAGCCCCGCTCTTTCACCCTCAATGGAAGACCCTCACACTACCAAACGCGCGTAGCAAAATCTTGGATTTCTCCTGACGATTTCAGGCATCTTGGTACGGCAATCTGGGGCTTCACATTGAATTGTGCCGGACGACGATGGCAGCCGAGGCCATGCAGGCGTTCATATTGCCATATCAAGGAGGGAGTTGATGGCGACGTATGTGCTGCTCAGCAAGCTGACCGACGACGGCAGAGAGACGATTATGAAGCGCCCTAACCGGATCGAAGAGGTCAACGCCGAGGTGGGACGTTTCGGCGTGAAGGTGCTGGAGCAGTACGCAGTGCTCGGTGCCTACGACTTCGTCACTATTGTGGACGCGCCGGACAATTCGGCCGTTACGCGGCTGTCGGTGGCGCTGGGGGCACGCGGTTCAGTGGAGATTACGACATTGCCTGCCATGCCTGTCCGGGAGTTCGTGGACATGCTGAAGGCCGCTTAGCTGTCCTCGGAGGGCTTCGCCTCGTTCCAGAGCGCCAACTTCTCGGCTTCGGACATGGCGGCAAGGTTGGCGCCCCGTCCACGTACAGCCTGCTCGACGTGGACGAAGCGCCGGTAGAACCGAGCGTTGGCGCCCCTGAGAGCTTCCTCCG
>JBJKQC010000163.1:0-8616 GCA_046705745.1 Dehalococcoidia bacterium | reverse complement strand
CGGCCCTCCAGAAGCGAGTCGAGAACCTTTTGCTGGAGCCGGTGCTCCCTGCGCCCTATTCCCGCCGAGACCTGCCATGGCCCTGGCTGTGAACGTCGGACGTGCTACTGCCGGCCAAGTCGCGCCTTGATCCGGCGCCACGTATTGCGGAGTGGCCGCCGCTGATGCTTCAGCCCTGCGGCCACAAAGCCTGCCGCTTCGGTTGTGCCTACGATGAGGGGCGCGCGCCACTTTCGCAGCTCGACCTGCGTCGGGGTATGTCCTTCGTGGGGGACGATGAACCGCTCAAAAGGGACCCATCCGTTGTTGCCCGGCCGCATGGTGAAAACGCCGCCACCTGCCTCTTGGATGACGATGATCCCGGCTACTACATCCCATATCCATGGGGTGCGAGAGACCGCGAACTGGAACACATTCCGGCTAACGTTCACTAATTCGAAGGTAGTGCTGCCAGTTGCCCGGATGTCGCCGATGTGCTTCCGTAGGTCCGGGCTAAACTTGTACATGCGGAGAAAATACGTTGGCATGGCGGAGATGAGGCTGTTGCGCGGAATGGAGCCATTTGCCAGGGAAATGGCCGTTTCGTCATCAAATGCTCCTCCTCCCTGGCGTGCATGCACAACGCTTCCTTGTGGCGTGGAGATGGAAGGGGTGAACATGGCGCCCACAACCGGCCGATCACGGTGAAGAACGCCAATGGAAACGCCCCAAGCCGGCAATCCGTTCATAAAATTCACGGTGCCGTCTAGGGGGTCCACCACCCAGACTAACTCCGCTTCGTTGTTCGAGGCGTCTTCCGCTTCCTCGGTGAGCACCCCGTGGCCTGGGAAGCGACGGGCGATTTCGTTGCGTATATAGTCGTCGGCTGCTTTGTCTGCGTCGGTCACCGGGCTACGCTGGTTGGCCACCTTGTAGTCCACACGCAAGGGCTTCAGGAAGTAATCCATGAGGAGCTTCCCGGTGTTTCTGGCCATTTCCACGGCCGCATTTTCCATTTCCAGCAGGTCTTGGTCGTCCACGTGGGCCTCCACCGGGACATGGTCTCGATTCTAGCACCCTAGTTCCTTTGGGCGAGTAGCTGCCTGATAGGTGTGGTATATTGGCCGTCGTGGCCGTTGCCAGGCGCACACCCTCTCACCCCCTCTATTGGAGAGTTATCGTATGGCTTCTGCATCCCCGCGGACCTACCGCACGGTTGTAATCAAAGGGGACGGCATCGGGCCTGAGCTGGTAGATGCCTCCTTGGTGGTCCTAGAAGCGGTGACTAAGTACTGTGGGGATTTCAAATTGGACATAGAGTTCCACGAAGGGGGTGCCGAGCTCTACCGCCGCACTGGGTACAATCTGTCCCAGCAGACGCTGGAGGCCATCAAACAGGCGGACGCAACTATGAAAGGTCCGGTGGGCTTGCCAGACGTGCGTTACCCCGATGGTACCGAAGCTGGAACACTGGGCGGCGTGCTGCGGATTGGCCTCGACACGTATGTGAACCTCCGACCCATACGGCTCCTGCCGGGCGTGCCCGTGCCTATCAAGGCGGAACCGGGGGAGATCGATTACGTGGTGGTCCGGGAGAACACTGAAGGAATGTACTTATCGCGCGGGAAGGGCATCGGCACGAACGATGCGATGACGGATACCATGATGATCACGCGGAAGGGTACTGAGCGCGTGGCCCGATACGCTTTCGAGCTTGCACGCAAGCGGGGCGGGGCGCCCGAGGATGGCGTTCGACGGGTGACTTGCGTGGACAAAAGCAATGTGCTTGCCTCCTTTGCGTTTTTCAGGAAGGTGTTCAATGAGGTGGGCGAGGAATACCCGGACATCAAGGGCGAATACTTGTACGCTGACGCAGCTGCTCAAGCTCTGGTGATCAGGCCGCAACACTTCGATGTGCTGGTGATGGAGAATTTCCTTGGGGATATTCTCAGCGACCTAGGCGGGGGAACCATCGGAGGCATTGGGCTTTGCCCTTCCGGGAATATTGGAGATAAGCACGCCTATTTCGAGCCTATCCATGGCTCGGCACCAGACATCGCAGGGCAGGATAGGGCCAACCCTATTTCCCAGGTATTGACGCTAGCGGTGATGCTGGAGCACTTGGGCGAAACACGTGCGGCGGAGTTAACCCGGCGCGCCGTGGAGCGAGCCCTTGAGACCGGGCGCCTACGCATCGGCAAGCAAGGACAGCCAGAAGGGGGCACCCGCCGGGCTGGTGAGGCCATCGCGGACATGGTGGGTTGAGGGCCTAGCGGATCGTGCCGTCGCCTTCTCGGGGACGAGCGAACTTGTCTATCCCTTCGAAGCGGAGCTCCTTAGGCAGCACAAAGACCACGTCTTCCTTGGCGACTTCTAGGGTCGACACGCTTTCGGGCTGAAGGCGGTCGATGACCTCCTCCACGAGCGACTCTGGCGTCGAAGCTCCGGATGTGATTCCCACCTTTTCTATGCCCTGAAGCCACTCTGAACGCACGGCCGATGAGTCGTCGATAAGGTAAGCCGGTATGCCCATCTGCTCGGCGACTTCCCGGAGGCGGTTGCAGTTGGAGCTGTTTTGCGCGCCTATGACGAGTATCAGGTCTACCTGCTTGGCAAGCTCCTTGGCGGCGTATTGTCGATTGGTGGTGGCATAGC
Source organism: Dehalococcoidia bacterium (assembly GCA_046705745.1). Classification (GTDB taxonomy): domain Bacteria; phylum Chloroflexota; class Dehalococcoidia; order Lucifugimonadales; family Australimonadaceae; genus JBJKQC01. Next base: position 5,982 of record JBJKQC010000163.1, on the reverse strand, counting down.
AGATGTCGTTGCGGGTGATGAGCGACGGAAAACGCTGCTTTAGCACTCCAATGATGTCGCGCGTGTCATCCAGGCTGAGTGTCGTTTGCGTAAGGGCGACCACCCGCTCTGGGTTGGGAATCTCTACACGCTCGGCCTGTTCCGCCGTTGACACTAGCTGAGAAGCAGCGGGCACCTGGCCCATGGTCCCGATCACTTCAGGATGGCCTTCATGTCCAATGACGATAATACTGTGGCCGTCCTTGGCATACTTCATCGATTCCAGATGCACCTTCGTGACCAGGGGGCATGTGGCGTCGATAACACGGAGTCCACGCTGCTGCGCCCGTTGCCATACATCCGGTGCGACCCCGTGGGCACTGAAGATGACAGTGGCGCCGTCCGGCACTTCGTCCAACTCCTCTACGAAGATGGCGCCCTTCCGGCGGAGGGACTCCACCACATAGCGGTTGTGGACGATCTCGTGCCGGACGTAAATGGGCGTGCCAAAGTGCTCCAACGCTATCTCGACGATGTCGATAGCACGGACAACTCCGGCGCAAAAGCCTCGTGGCGCAGTGAGGATTACTTTCATGGCATGTCTCTTGTGACGGGGTACTTGCGGCTTCTCCCAGGAGGAGGTTGAGGACCTTACGGACAGTGACGTCACCGCTGAATACACTGGCTGTCCTGTGTCTATCATAACAGTCATGCCAGCGGTGCTCTTCCTCGCTCCTGATAGATATAATGCTGGACAACATCGCAGCCGGACGACTATCCCGTGCCCATCGATCCCACCAATGCGTTGCTCCTATACAACGAACGCTCGCCTGAGGCGAAGCCTCTTGCCGAACGGCTATCTGCGTTGCTCAAGACCCATCACGCCATCAGTTCCACTGAGGATGGCGAATCGGCGCTGACACCCCCCGTGCCTGAAGTGCTCATTACTATAGGAGGCGACGGGACGCTTCTGCGAGCAGCGCGGCTGGTGGCCGCGGCGGGCGTACCGGTGCTGGGTGTCAATCTTGGGCGGGTAGGGTTCCTCACCGAGATAGAGGCTGTGGATGCCTTGGAACTGGTCCCACGGTACCTCGATGGCTCCGTCTCGTGGGTGGAGGAGCGGACGATGCTCCACTGCGAAGTGCGCACGGAAGGCGGCGTGCACCATGCCACGGCGTTGAACGACATTGTCGTCGGGAGGGGGCCTATCCCGCACATCGTTCGCATTGGTGTTCGGGTGAAGGGAGTGGAACTCACGACGTATCAGGCAGACGCGGTTATCGTTTCGACGGCCACGGGCAGCACGGCCTATGGGCTAGCAGCAGGCGGGCCAATCCTCTATCCACAATCGTCGGACATGGTGCTCATTCCAGTCGCGGCGCATGGAGATCTGTCGGCCCCGCTGGTGGTGCCTGTGGACTCTAAGGTGGAGTTGGCTATCAAGAGCGAATACCCGGCCGTGATGACGGCCGACGGCTTCGAGGATGTGCCTATTGGCTACGGCGATTCCGTGACCGTAACTACCAACCGCCACAAGGCGAAGTTCCTGCGCTCCGGCACAGAGGAGCGTTTCTACGAGACGCTGGTGTACCGCTTGCGCCGGGGAGCGGACCAGACTATGACGCTGGCAAAGCTCATTGCCGAACAGGAGGCCCGTCGCCATGGCTAGCCCTGAGGAAACGATCTCCACGGAGCGCGCGTTTCAAGGTCGCCGTTTGAGCGTGCGCGTGGACAAGGTGCGCTTGACGGACGGCACGATCACCACGCGTGATATTGTGGATCACCCGAACTCGGTGTGCATTGTGGCGGTAGACGAGGCTGGGAACGTGCTGCTCGTGCGACAGTACCGCAAGGCGCCTGAGCGCGAGTTGCTGGAACTCCCCGCCGGTGTCATCGACCCGGGTGAGGAGCCGCTGGTCGCGGCGCAGCGGGAGTTGCGGGAGGAGACAGGCTATTCCGCATCGGAGTTGCGGCAGCTAGGCTACTTCTTCGCCGCGCCCGGCTCCATGACCGAGTGCCTCTTCTCGTTTCTGGCCACCGGGCTCTGCGAAGACGCATTGTCGCCCGATGACGATGAACGAATCCAACTCGAGCGCATGCCTTTTGACGATGTCGTCCGCATGGCTCGTGCAGGCGAGATACATGACGCGAAAACGCTGGCGTCGCTGCTGCTGGCGTCGCCGCTGGTAAGCCAGACGACAACGCCGTAGCCGAAGCCCAGGGCTTGGAGCCTGCCAATCCGGGCCTAGCTTGTGCTGAAGCGAGAACTCGGGCCTTCTTCCTTTGCGCGTTCCGTGAGTTGCTTCCGGGCATCGTTAAGCAGTTCCAACTCGTCTCCCAGCCGGTCAAGGGTCGAACGCTCCAAGAGCCCTTGTTGTATGGCTGGATTGCCCTGGAAAAGCTGCGCTATTTGGTAGGAAAGAAGCGGTGGATCGTCGGGAAAGGCAACATCTTGCATAAACCCGCCGCGGAGTGCCACTAGCTTCCGAATATAGTCGACCGCGCCCTCTTTCAAGTCCTTCACCAAGAAACGGTCCACTGTCTCGGCGGAGTTGTCCTCGAGCATGTCCACATTGGCGGCCAGATAGGGATGCCGCCGATCGAACTCGCGGACCCTGAAGCGCATGCCTCCCACAGCAATGACGCGGAGACGGCCGTCTCCTATGGGAGCGACCTCCATGATATGTGCAGTCGTGCCGACCTCGAAGGGGTCCACGGGACCGAAACCAACTTCCCGTCCTTCGCGCAGCAGCAGGACACCAAAGGGTTCATCGGTCTCGGTACACTCTTTTGTAAGCTGAAGGTAGCGCGGCTCGAAGACGACCAGCGGAAGCTCCATGCCGGGAAAGAGGACCACCGACTGGAGCGGGAAGAGGCGTAGGAAGCGCGTGCCGCCGGGGTTGTTCATGGCGTCAGTCTACAACAGGCGGGTGGGCTGTGAAGAGGAGACATTCAACCCTAAAGGTCTTTCCGCTATCGTCCGGTCGACTATGGCCTCCGATGCCAAACCGGCCTTCGGCAGTGGCTCGTTCATCCTTCGATTCAGCCGCATTCGAAGAAGACTCCCCACGTGGCGCGCTACCCGATTCGTCATCGCGATACGGGATCTGCGACAAGACGAACGGGACCGGAGAATCGAAAGACCCTGTTCAATCCTGATCGGCTATTACCGTACGGACGCTGATGAAGTTAGGCAGGCCACCCACGTTCACGGGGGAGGAGCCCACGACCACGACGCGGTCGCCCACATCGACGATGTTTCTGCCGCGCAACTCGGCCAAGCCTGCCTCGATCATTGTCTCCACGTCCTCCACTAGCTCCGCTTGGATGGGCCGGACGGCATACCACAGCGTGAGCTTCCGGCAGACGGCGGGGTTGGCGCTCAACGCGAAGATGGGGATCGCTGGGCGCTGCTGGGAAAGCACCTGGGCCGTCTGACCACTGCGTGTGAATACCATGATGGCCCGAGCTTCAAGGTGCGAGGCGAGTGAGCGTGCGGCCCGCGCTAGAGCGTGAGACTGTTCTTGCGTCGGGTACATCGATGCCTGTGTCCCAATCGATTCAGCTTCTCGGGCGATACGGTCCATGGTCTGTACGCAGTGGACAGGAAATTTCCCGGTGGCCGTCTCACCCGAGAGCATGAGCGCGTCCGTGCCGTCGAAGATGGCATTGGCGATGTCGCTGGCCTCCGCTCGTGTGGGTACGGGCCTCTCGATCATGGAATCCAACATTTGCGTGGCAGTAATCACCGGCAGGCCCAGCTCGTTGGAACGCCGAATAATGTGCTTCTGGAGCATCGGGACTCGCTCAGCGCTCACTTCCACGCCTAAGTCACCACGGGCGACCATGACGGCATCGCTTGCGGCGAGAATGTCTTCCAGGTTGACGATGGCCTCGGGGTGCTCGATTTTGGAGACGATAGGGGCGTGCCCTCCAAGCCGGGTCACCAGACGGCGGCAGGCCAGCACATCTTCCCGCCGCCGGACGAAGCTGAGGGCAACATAATCGACGTCCATTTTTACGCCGAACGCCAGGTCCTCTTCGTCTTTGGAGGTCAACGGCTCCGCAGAGACGGATGAGTCCGGGAGGTTCACGCCCTTGTGCTCCCCAAGCAGACCGCCGTTCAGGACGATGGCTTTGACCTCGCTATCCTCGATGCCGGTAGCCCGCAGGGCAATGGTCCCGTCCGCGATGAGAATCCGCTGTCCGGGCCGGAGGTCGCGCGTGAGGCGAGGATAGACGATGGAAAAGCGGTCTTCGCTTACGGGCTCGTCATGGCTGGTTATGGTAACCAAGGAGCCAGTCCGCAGGTCGATTGCCTCTTTCCCATTCAACGATCCGGTCCGCAGGCGGGGCCCTTGGATGTCCTGGAGGACTGCGACGTGCCGCCCCTCGGCCTCCGCCAGGGCACGGATTCTGGGAATGGCCTCGGAGAAGTCTTCGTGGGACCCGTGGGAGAAATTGAGCCTGAACACATCTACGCCGGCTTGGATGAGCTGGCGAAGGCGTTCCTCCGATGCGACGGCCGGTCCCCAAGTAGCGACGATCTTGGTCCGGCGTTGGGCGAGAGCCATAACGGTCCAGGGTGAAGAGCTACTCCGATGATAACGCCGGGTTGGTACGAACGAAACGCGATTGGCTATTGGTTTGCAGCAAGGTTTCCCTTGGCGGAATGTGGGATGAGCCCAAAAGGCGGACTCTATTGCTGGATGGCCCGCGGAAAAGGCAGGCCGCGAAGACGCCGGTGCGAAGATTCTGCACAAAGTCAAGAAGGAGAGGGCGAAACGGTTGCGGGCGGTTCCACGCGTGATTCCGCAAGTCGCGGTGAACGGTGAACCACCGGCAGGCCGGAGTCCGCGATAGTGAATGGCGAGTTGTGCGGGGGACCAGCAGGAGACATCCTCATGGGACTGGGACTGGGACTGGGACTGGGACTGGGACTGGGACTGGGACTGGGCGGTATTCATGCCCGGCGTGACGGCCTCCTGAGAGGGGATTGAGATGGGTGCCTCGGGGCCAAAGTGATAAGAAAACATCACTTCCGCCGCCGTTTTTCAGGAGGCGTTTTCAGGTGGTGAAGCCTTGGGTGGGAGGAAAGTGATGTTTGCCATCAGAATGGCAGAAGGAACTTACGTTCTATTTTACCATGGGATGGGGATTTGAGGGAGGGGGTAGATTGCATGGCGGCAAGAGCTTGGGGAGTGAGTGGTAAGCGGTAAGTGGCGAGCAGAGGAGCGAGCCTCAGCCGGGCCGGGGAATTGGAGGCTGGGGTGATTGCTGAGAAGGAGAGGCCGCTTGTTTTGAACCTCTCGAGTAGAATCACCGAGGCCCTTTGAAATACAGCGCAGGGCGATGGGAGGCGAGATGCTGGCAATGATGGTGAATGTGAAGGTGAAGCCGGGCAAGCGGGAGGAGTTCCTTGGCGTGATCAGGGAGGACGCGGAGTCCACGACATCGAAGGAGGAGGGAAACTTCGGCTTTTACGTTGTGCAGAACAACGAGGACCCGGACAAGTTCTTCTTCTTGGAAATCTACCGGGACAATGCAGCGCTGGAGGCGCACCGCAAGACGCCGCACTTCTTGAAGTACCGGGACGCGACGGGGGAGATCTATGAGGGCGAGCCGGTGCGGGTGATGGGGACGAACATCTGGCCATTGGACGCGGCGTTCAAGAAGTGAAGGCGGGCAAGACCGGCGATGGGACGCTCAGGCGCCTGCCGTTTTTCTATGGCTGGGTGATTGTCGCTGTCGCCTTCCTCGGCTCGGGGATCGGGTCGGGCGTGGTCATCTGGGGAGCCAGCGTCTTCGTGCTGCCCATGACCCACGATCTGGGCTGGAGCCGCGCGGCGTTCTTCTCAGCGCTGACGGTGCGCTCGCTCATCATCGCGGCATCGGCGCCCGTGGTGGGGCCGTGGCTGGACACGCGCCACGGGCCGCGCATTCTGATGATCTCAGGGGCGGTGATCCTGGCGATATCGATGGCGCTGCTACGGTACACGGAGC
>JBJKQC010000162.1:0-9884 GCA_046705745.1 Dehalococcoidia bacterium | reverse complement strand
TCCTACTACGTCCAAGCGCTACAGGTGAGTGCGGCTTCCTTTGTCGCTTCGCTGCCTGTCGGCTGCATCGTGACCGCCATCCTCCTCTGCAACAATATCCGCGACGTTGATGAGGACCGTGCGGCGGGCAAGCAGAGCATTCCCGGATGGATAGGCCCAACGCCGAGTAAGTGGCTCTACGCGGGTCTGCTGGCCGGCGCCTACCTCGCTATTGTTGCAGGCGTGGCGGCTGGCCTTTTCGGAGCTTGGGCGCTCGTGGGCCTCCTGCCGGCTCCATGGGCAGCCGACGCTGCACGGAAGCTCTTTACCGCCAAGGAGCGTCGCGACATGAATCTGCTCATGGTCCGCAGCGCCAAGCTCCACGGCTGGACGGGCGTCACTCTGGCGGTGGGCCTGCTTCTTAGCGCGTGGTTGTAGGAGAGATCCGGTCCGTGGGCCTTTTCGATCTCACCCTCCGGCAACAAATAACGGCAGATGCGCATACCCGGGCTGTCTGGGCGGCGTTTGCCGGCATTGAGAGCTGGCCGCGGTGGAACAGCCCGTGCAAGTCCGTCGAGGTGCTGGAAGGGACGCCGTGGACTCCCGGCTTCCGATTTCACATGGTGCTGCGCATGGCTGGCGTGCCCGTTCCTTTCGAGCCCGTGGTGGTGGAGGCCGAGCCGGAACGCCGGGTCCGCTGGACCTCTAGACGCCTCACCGTCACCGGCATCCGTGAGTTCACCTTCACCGCTCTCGCCGGCGGCCAAACACTGATCACGGACGAGAAGTGCTTCTCCAGCCCGATTCTGCCGGTCAGGCTCTTTTACCCACGGCCCATCATCACGCGGATGTCCAACTCATGGCTGGTCTCCCTGGCTCGTGAAGCTCAGCGCAAAGCGGAAGGCTAGGCTGATAGCCGCTCCCTAAGCCAGCGTGCGCTTTTCCTTGTACCGGCGCCCGCGGTTGGAGACTGTCCGATCGCCCGTCAAACTCATCACGGGAACCCCGTAGCCGCAGCTCGTGCACGTGCTCTCCACATGGACCTCAATGACCTGCCGCTCCGGCAAGGCTATCTCTTTGGCCGGCGACTGGCGCAACAGCCCCGCAAGGGGTGACTCACCTAAGGGCGTGACGGTTGCCCTTCCATAGAGCCGTACGACCCCAGCGTTTTCCTGCTCAAAGGCACAGGCCATGATGGTTACTGGGCCGCCGGCAAGACAATGACGCGCCGTCTCGTTGCCGCTGCCCACGTAGTCTAGATACGCCACACGGTGGCGGTCCAAGATATGCAGCGGGACCCCGCCTTTGGGTGAGACATTGACGGGACCAACTCCGTGTGGGCCGGGGGCCAGCGCCGGGTCCGCCGAGGCCACGAAGAACACACAGGCGTTCTGGATCAACTCGGCTTGCTCGTCGGTGATGTGGGAATAGTAATCCGCCATCCTATGTCCATCCTCGGTTCCAGCGCTGTCCTTCCTCTATCTTGCGCGTGTAGTATCGCCACTCGTCCGAGTAGTCCACCTTGGGCCGATTGATGCGCTGGCCCCGCTCCTGCATCTTCCGCCTATTTTCCAAGAGCATTTCGCGGTGTTCCTCGCTAACGCCGGAGAATCCTACAAGCCGCGCCGCATGCTCGATCTTGGCCGTCCGCTCCATGTAGATGGCGTTGAACGTGGCCTCGTCAATGCTGCCGCCCACGGTCACGATGCCATGGCCGCTGATGGTCATGGCCGGGGCATTGCCAAGGGTGTTGGCAATCGTGACGCCATCCTCGACGTCGGAGACATACAGGGGAAGGGGGAAAACCGGCAGGCCCGCGCCAAAACGCGACGACTGAAGGTGAATGGCGGAGATGGGGACGCTGGCCAGCCCCATGACAATGCACATGGGGGCATGCGCATGGACAATGGCGTTCACATCCGGTCGCGTTTTGAAGATCTCCGTATATATGGGCGCCTCGCCTGGCACCGTGCCGTTCCCTGAGAGCTTGTTGCCCTCGAAATCGAAGTGCATGAGCCAGTCATCGTACTTGTTTTCCTGGGCGACGCGCAGCAGCTTGACCGCTATACCCCGATTGTCCGGCAGCCGCACGCCCACATGGCCGATGATGTCGCCAAACTCCCACTCCAAAATCGTGGAAGCCATCCTCAAGTCGTCTTGCAGGACCTCTATGTCATCGTTCACTCGTGACCTCCGCCGGGCCGATTGACGGGTCTGGTATCTGATCGACGCAATCTTAACCGGAATTACTTGTCAGGTCACATTTCGCCAGCGGCAGCAGCGCGCCGAACAAGCCCTGCACCTGCCCAGGAGGACTATGAAGGCCCGAGCGTCTTCTCGCAGGTACGGTAGTAAGCTGTGGCGCGCAGAAGCAAGTCAGGCTGGTCGAGCGAGGCTATGGCGAGTCAAGCCGAACGTAGTCAAGGCAGACAGGAAGAACTGCATGTACTGGTCCACGGCCGTGTCCAAGGGGTGTTCTTCCGTGAATCGACCAGGCGTGAGGCAGAAAAGCTAGGGTTGAACGGCTGGGTGCGCAACTTACCCGACGGCGGAACGGTGGAAGTCTTGGCCCAAGGTCGGCGAGAAGACCTCGCTCAGCTCATGGGATACCTCCGGCATGGTCCGCCCGGGGCACATGTTCAAGACGTGAACACAGAGTGGCGCTCGCCCAGTCGTCCACTCCAAGGCTTCCGGATTGTGTTTTAGGGCCATGCCTGCTGTTAGGTGAAGTGGGGCGACTTCCAGGGCGCGGAGGCCCTCAACGCCCCACCTATTGCTTCGGCCCAATGAGAATGTCGTCCCCTTCGAGACGCACACTGTAAACACTGATCGGCTCCTCGACCGGAGGGTTAGTCGGGTCTCCCGTCCGTAGGTCAAAGTAGCCTTCGTGCACTGGGCATTCCACCTCGCAGGTGTCGGCGTGCAGATAGCCTTCGTAAAGCAGCCCAGCAGCGTGGGTACACCAAGCGTCGGTCGCGAAATATTCGTCGCCGATGCGCGCAAGGAGATACTCATCGCCATCGACGGTCACCGCCATCATTCCTTCGTCCGGGAGGTCGGCTTTCGTGGCGACCTTCACGAATTCCTTCAACATCTGGGGCTCCTTACAGAGAGGGTCGGCGTAGAATTCTACCGTCCAGGTGTCGATATTGCGAACGGTGCCGCATCGCGAACCCCACATGAAGCGCTTGGACAGCTTGGGCAACAGGGTTAGCGGCCCGGAAAGCGCGCCTTCCGCTTTTCCAGAAAAGACCGCACTCCTTCCTTGAAGTCCTCGCTCCGCTCCGCCTCGGACGGCGCATCCAGACGCTCTTCGGGAATGTGCCGCCGACCTCCATACTCGACGATGTCCTGGATGATAGCCTTATGCAGACGCAACGAGACCGGCGACAGGTCCAGCATCTCTCCTCCAGTCAACCGCTCGACGTACCCGTCCAAATCCGCCGGCGGATGGACCGAGTTCAAGATGCCCATCGAAGCAGCCGTTGGGCCATCCACCAGCCGCCCACTCAACAGAAGGTAGGAGGTGTGCCCGGCGCCGGCCAGCGCCACGAGCCGCTCCACGAAGTGGTGCGCGGCGGCCAGACCGCGCTTTGCAGCCGGCAGGCCGACCTGCGCGTCCAGCGAGCCGACCCGCAAATCGGCGTAAAGCGCTAACTCGAAGCCACCGCCTATGCAGTAGCCACGTATGACAGCGATGGTGGGCTTGGTAAGTGCGCCAAGCGCGTCGCAGGCGGCCTCCACGTGCTCGCGGTAGTCGCGGGCCCGCTCCGGGGTGCTGCGAGTCTCCTCGAAGTCCTTGATATCCGCGCCCGCTGAGAAAGCCTTGTCGCCAGCGCCGGTCAGCAGCACTACTCGGACCTCCGGGGCCTGGTCCAGACCACGGAACACGCTCGCCATTCGTTCCCACATAGCGTACGAAATGGCATTAAGTTGGTCCGGCCGGTTGATGACCACCGTCGCAAGTTGGCCATTCGGCCGCACCAAAAGGTCTTCAGCGCTCGTCACTACTGCGCCTCCATCTGTCGGAGCACGTCCTTGAGCATCAGGTCGTCCTCCAGGATGGTGTCGTCGTCATTGCTGACGACCGGGACCGCGTTGAAGCAGGTGTTGCACGTCCAGATACCATCCTGTAGCTCCATGAGCGAGCCGCACTCCGCGCACTGCATTGTCACCTCCAACGTGCTGCCGTCAGCAACTATAGCGCAAGCGGCGCCTGTTAAAATGAGCTCATGACGACCAACCATGACTTGCCGCCAATACCCGTCACCGTCTGGGGCGACCCCATTTGACCGTGGTGCTACGTCGGCCTGGCCAGGCTGAGAGCACTCGGTGAAGAGTACAACATCAACGTCACCAGCAAGGCTTTTCTGCTGCGCCCGGACACACCTCCTGAAGGGCGCGAGCGGCCACTGCGTCCAGGCGAGCAGCCGGGCCAGCTTTCTCCGCACCTGCAGGCCGCAGCCAGCGATGCCGGTTTGACCAACATGCGTCGGCCTACCCGGACCCCCAACTCCCTCAAGCCGCTCCAGGCCATCCATCACGCGAAGCTCCAGGGCAAGGGCAACGAGGTGCGGGACGCGTTCTACCGGGCGTACTGGGAAGAAGGCGTTGACATCGGCCAGCCGGAAGCGATTCGGGCCATCACAGAGGCCACAGAGATCAACTGGCCAGAGCTGGAACAGGCGTTGGCGGAATCGCGCTACTTGGATGCCGTGCTCGCCGAGTACCAAGAGGGCGTCGACCTCGGCTTCGACGGCATACCGGCCTTCGTCTTCGGCGACATGAAGTTCACCGGCGCCCAGCCCATGGCCCTTTTTCGCAAGCTCGCCGACCGCGCGGTCCGCATCCTTCAACGAGACCCTGGCGCCTTCCGGGATGCCGGCCCCATCTTATAGCTCACGTTGGCCCAGCCGGGCTCCTCTATAACTCCGGATGCCGCACGTGCCAGTCCGTCGACTGCTCGTAGGCAAAGGCCGCGCGCAAGAGCGTCCCCTCGCCCAGGTGCGGGCCCATGAGTTGCATCCCCACGGGCAGGCCTTGGCTGAAGCCACACGGCACTGATATAGCCGGGATGCCGGCGATGTTGACCGGCACGGTGCAGATGTCGTTGGCGTGCATCACCACGGGGTCTTGGACCTCGCCGACCCTGAAGGCGACGGTCGGCGAGGTAGGCGTGACCAGCAGGTCCACCCGTTGGAAAGCACCCTCGAACTCGCGGCGGATGAGCGTCCGCACCTGCTGAGCTTTCTTGTAGTAGGCGTCGTAGTAGCCGGCGGACAGCGCATACGTGCCAAGCATGATCCGGCGTTTGACCTCGGCGCCGAAGCCCACTCGTCGGGTCTCTTCCAGTGCCTTCCACATGTTCGGCTCGTCCACGGCGGAGTAGCCGTACTTCACGCCATCGTACCGGGCAAGGTTGGCGGAGCACTCGGACGGGGCCAGCACGTAATAAACGGCCAGCGCCGCCGTCGAGTTTGGGAGAGATACTTCCCAGTCGATCTCGGCACCCAGCGATTCCAGCCTGACGATAGCCTCACGGGTGAGCTGGGCAACCTCCGGATCAATACCCTGGCCGAAGTACTCCTTCACGACACCGATGCGTAGTCCTTTGACGCCTCTGGCCAAGCCGCCAGTGTAGTCCGTGACGGTGCCGGGAATGCTGGTGGAGTCTGCCGGATCGTACCCGGCAATGGCGTTCATCACCAGCGCCGCATCCTCGACCGTCCGCGTCAACGGCCCGATCTGGTCCAGGGACGACGCGAACGCCACGAGGCCGTACCGGCTGACGAGGCCGTAGGTGGGCTTGAGCCCCACAATGCCGCAAAGGGATGCAGGCTGGCGGATGGAGCCGCCCGTGTCCGACCCGATGGAGTAAGGCGCCAGTCCGGCGGCCACTGCCGCTGCCGGGCCGCCGCTGGAACCACCCGGTACGCGATCGGTGTCCCACGGGTTGCGGACTGGCTTGTACGCTGATGTCTCATTGGACGAGCCCATGGCGAACTCGTCCATGTTCCCCTTGCCCAGGAGGACGGCGCCCGCCTCGGATAGCTTTCGCGTAACCGTCGCATCGTAGGGCGGCCGGAAGCCTTCCAGCATGCGGGAGCCACAGGTCGTCGGTATTCCGCGGGTGGACAAGTTGTCCTTGAGTTGCACGGGCACGCCGGTGAGCGGACCGGCATCGCCCATGCCTAGCCGTCGGTCGGCCTCCGCCGCCTGCTCGCGCGCGGTCTCCGGCGTCACTGCCAAGTATGACCCGACGGTGCCGTCCACTTTATCGATGCGCTGGAGAAAGCCCTCCGTCAACTCCGCCGACGAGACTTCCCGCTTGGCCAAAGCGCCAGCAAGCTGGCGGACGCTCTCGAAATCGTAGTCTGCCATGGGTTTCCACAAATTCCTTGCGAGCGGATTGCGGCAGGCACGTGGCCGCGGGTGGCTGCACTACTCCATGACCGCCTGCACCCGAATGTACGGCCCTTCGGTGCGTGGCGCGTTCGCCAGCACTTCCGCCACGGACAACGACGCACCCGGCTCATCGTCACGCATGACGCTGTGCACTGCCTCCACGGCATGCCCGGTTGGCTCGACTCCCGTGGTATCGATCGCCTGGAGCACGCTGACTTCGGCTAGCAGGCTCGCCATCTCTCCCCGCAGGCGCTCGACCTCCTCATCGGTCAGGCCAACGCGGCAGAGGGTCGCCACACGGCGGACATCTTCGGCGCTCAAGGGCTGCTGCTTCTCACGGGCGGAATCAGCCATCAGCGGCTACTCCATGAACGGGCAAAATCGAAGGGAATGGCCGAGGCCAACCATAGCTTACCAGAGGCATACGGGAAGAACAGCCGGGGCGTTTGCCATAGGGTGCTGCACTGAAAGAGTGCTTAACTTTGCTCATGGCCGCTTTACAGAGCATGGGCAACTTTCTAAACTTCAGCCTATCCTTTTTCTATGATTCGTTAAAGGAGTTTTCAATCCATGAAGATTTCCCAGATTTCTGAGTATAGCCTGCCGGCGGAAGGCGGACTCCCGCCCTTGCAGGCCATGATCTATGAAGAGATCATGCGGCGGCCTGACGAGGTATTCGAGTATCAGGGGGAGGAGCTACTCCGGGTATTCCCCCGGCTCAAACGCTCTGCCCTGAACTGGTCCCTCTGGCTATTGGCGAAGGAGGACCACATCGGCAAGATGCGGCTCCGCGTGAACGGAAAGCTCACCACCGTCTATGGCTCCCATGAGGCCATCAACTCCTTGAAGGAGCGCATGAACATTGGCGACGGCGATGGTGGCGACGAAGAAGACGCCGCCTGAGTCTGACCGACCTACGCAAAGGGGCGCTTTACCTGGCAGGTAAAGGGCCCCTTTGTCGTCACGGCCTCGTGAAGCTATGCAAAGCACGACGGCAGGGAGCAACTAACCAGCCGAGCTTGCCGAGCCTTCCGGGTCGGCAAGCTCGCGAAGCACGCGGAATGGGTAAATGCCAGTCTGGTGAAGGTCGCTGAACAGGAGCTCAACAGCGTACCGGCCTACTTCCATGCAGTCCTCGATGGTGATGTCCGACGGGACATCGTCCACGCCCACGTGCCGCACGTGCGTCATTTCGTCCACGCACTGGGCGCACCCGCAGTGGCCGCGCAGGTAGCGGTGCGGCAGCAGGGATTCCAGTCCATCCTTCCAAACGATGTGTAACCCGTCCGGAACGACTTCGATCTTCGCTGGTTCGTACTTCGCCTCGGCCATGCGCCTCTCTCCTGGGCCCTGGGACATCCCTCAAATTGTAACGGAATTCACAAGGAGACCTGCCGGCCGAGCCCGCGCTCCAGCGCCTTCCGGTACACATGCATGCCCGCGGCTACGTCCTCGATAGCCAGGCCTTGGGACTCAAACAGCGTGATGGCATCCGCCGATGGGCGGCCTGGCACGCGTCCGCCGACCACATCCCGCAGCTCCACCGCTTTCTCCCACCGGAAGGCGCGCCGCTCTGCCGCCCACATAAGCTCGCCGCATTCGATTTTCGCGTCCGCCAAGTCGTCGACCACCACCAGCGCCGCGCGCTTGATGGCGGTCTCGTCCAGCTCGCGGCGCATCCAGTTGTTGCTGCCGGCAGCGTTGACGTGCGTACCGGGACGAAACACGCTGCCGTCCACCACCGGCTCACGGGAGTTGGTGATGACGCAGACCACGCCGGCTTCGGCCACCGCCGCCTCTGCTGACTCCACCGGCTTCACCGGCACCTCAAGCTGGGCGCTCATTTCACTGGCAAACGCCTCTCGGTTCTCGGGCTTCCTGCTGTAGACCCATGCCTGCTTTATCGGACGCGCGACGCAGACGGCAGCCAGCTGAGTCCTGGCCTGGGAGCCGCTTCCGATAATACCGACGGTGGAAGCGTCGGCTCGGGCCATGTATCGCGTGGCCACGCCGGTGGCGGCACCCGTTCGGATAGCGCCTAGGTTATTCGCCGCCATCATGGCGATAGGCTCGCCGGTCTCGGTGCTATACAGCAGCACTACCATGTGGCTCCCGCCACCGCCGGAGACGTATGTCTTGAGGCCAGTGGCCCCTATCGGCGCCACTGTTCCCGCCATGACCTGGTGTGAGCCGCGGGGCAGCGGTATCCTGTGCCGGCTCATGTTGGACGTCTCGCCCCGCGCCGACTCCTGGAACAGGCGATCGATCACGTTCACGCATTCGTCCATAGGCAGCAGCTCACGGACCTCGTCCTCGGAAAGTAGCAGCATCCTCAATTACCTCTATTCAACCGGATCGTCGGAATCATCTCAGCGGATGCAGTCTACGCCTCTATCTGCGCCATGAGCTGCTCCATAGCCAACTGCCCAGGAGCTAGCACGGGCCGCAAGTTGCTCACACCTACCCCTATCAACCGCACCGGTCGGCCTGGCTCCCAGTTCTCATCCAGGAGATGACGCGCCTCGGAGAGAACAACATCTAGGCTGGAGGTCGCGCTTGACCTACTAGCCGAACGTGTAATGGTCGTGAAATCGGCGGAGCGCAGTTTCAGCGAGATGGTGCGCCCCACCAGCCCGTGCTTCCCTAGAGAGGTGACCACCCGCTCGCACAGGCGGCGCAACTCTGCATCCAATGGATCACGCTCGTCGACATCCTCGGGAAACGTCTCTTCCGCGCTGATTGACTTGGCCTCGCGGTCCGCACGCACCGGCGATGGGTCGTCGCCCAACGCACGGCGTTGAAGCAGCGCGCCCCAAGGGCCGACGGCAGTGATGAGCCGGTCCAGCGACGACTCGGCGATCTGGCCAAGAATCTTAAACCCGTGCGCCTTGAGGCGCGCCGCAGTACGCGGCCCAATGCCCGGGAGCATATCGATCGGCAATCCGTGAAGAAAGGCGGCTTCGCCTCCGATGGGGACCGCCGCGAACCCGCCCGGCTTGCCGGTCTCACAGGCAACCTTCGCGACCATCTTGTTAGTAGCCAGCCCCACCGAGCACGGCAGGCCCACGTCCAGACGGATGCGCGCCTGCATCCGGTGAGATCGTCCCTCCGCCTCGGCCATGGTGGTAGCCACCGGCGTCAGCTCCACATATGCCTCGTCGATGGACACCTGCTGCACCAGTTCCGACTCTAGATGGAGGATGTCCATGACACGGGCCGAATATTCCCGGTAAAGGCCGTGCCGGGACGGCAAGACTACTGCGTGCGGGCACAGCCTCAATGCCTGCGCCATAGGCATCGCGGAATGGCACCCGTATTTGCGCGCTTCGTAGGACGCGGCCGCCACAACTCCCCTGCCCGTGGGCGAGCCACCGATGAGGACTGGCTTGCCGGCCAGCTCCGGCCGTTCCAGAACCTCGACGGACGCGACGAAAGCGTCGAGA
This sequence comes from Dehalococcoidia bacterium, assembly GCA_046705745.1. Classification (GTDB taxonomy): domain Bacteria; phylum Chloroflexota; class Dehalococcoidia; order Lucifugimonadales; family Australimonadaceae; genus JBJKQC01. The sequence goes on along the minus strand of JBJKQC010000162.1, from coordinate 57 downwards.
TCTACCAAGCCCATATAGCGCCGGGCACTCGGGCTCATCGTCTTAACCTAGTACGTT
>JBJKQC010000161.1:0-4512 GCA_046705745.1 Dehalococcoidia bacterium | reverse complement strand
TTCGACCTGCCATTGCTAGAGGTCATATTGACAACGGATGTTAGGCGCTTCCCTACCCATGCTCCGGCACTATGACCTGCTACAAGAGATCGTACGGGCCGCGGGACACCGGATAAGCTCGAACAACGTCGGTTACTACACGTTGGGCCAGAGGAAGGCCCCTTGGGACCACCGATGGGATGGTAAGGGCTGGGAGTCCGAGCCTCATCGACTGGCCGACTCTAACCACGTCTAGCTCGATCTGACACACGATCTGTTGGCCCGCGTGCTGCATCGGGAACCGCTATTCCTAGGGGATAAGACAATTGCCCTGCCAATGCCCGTCAATAGCGGTTGACAACGCTCAGCAGTCTTTCGGAAAGATAGATTATCCGATTTTTCGGACTATATGAGTAATCAATACCACCCGTGGACCTTATCCCCGAGATTCTCGTCCTGAACAGACGCACCCAGCGGTTATTGCGCCTTGACGCTGACTCCTGGCTGCGAGTCAACTTGCCCATGGGCTCGCTGCGTGCACTTGTCGACATCGACAGCGAAGGCATGTCCAGCCCAGGAAAAAACGCCCGGGACGAGAAAAGGAAACACGCGCGCCTGAGTCTCCCACTACAATTCTCCCACTACAATATGGCCATATGACAGCGCCACCTCACCGCCCGGACGCTCCAGTGCCTGAACGTCGTCGGCTCGAAACCAGCTTCATCCGAGCGCGCTGGCTGGCCGCTGTGGCCATCGTCATCCTCACATTGCTAGGCGGATTCAGTCCAGCAGTTACCGCTACGGCTTCCCTTGTGCTGGTAGCAGGCAACGGGGCTATCCGATACCTGAACAGCCGCATGGAGACACTGACCGGGCAGCGGCGCCTGGGCGTGGCCGCCGTCATGCTGGACACCGCCGTGGTCCTAGGGCTTGCGATGGCGGCTCCGGCCGGAGCCGCCATCGCCGCCAAAGCCGCGTTATTCGTCGTCGTCGCGGAAACGGCCATGCGGTTTGCACCTGGAAAGGCATTGGGGGGTGCGCTGGCCTTGGTGGCCGGGTTGGCCTTGGTCATGGTCCTACGCAGCCGCATCGCCAGTGGGACTTTCGACCTCACATTGCTGATAGCGATTGGCGTCCTCGTCTTGCTCGTGGGCACGATGATCGGTTCCGTTGTACGAGAGATCTATCGGCAGGGCGTCGCCGTTTCTATTCCCTTGACGCCATCAAAGCCTCCATTGGCGTCGCTCCAGACGGACGCACTGCCTGAAGAGGCGCTCGCCTTGCTCACTCCCCGCGAGCGGCAGGTGATGACGCTCATCGCCCAAGGCTACAGCAATCCACAGATAGCGGCTGCGCTTGTCGTAGAGCAAAAGACGGTCAAGAACCACATCAACAATATTTACAGTAAGCTCCGCCTCAACAGCAGGTATGAGGCGATCAGTCATATGCTGGGCCAGCGGCAGGCCGGGGAAGGGCTGATTCCCAAGCAGAACGGCCAAAATGGAACCGGCTGAATGCGAGCGCTACGCCACCAAGCGCTTGCCCTTGGCCGCCGACACTTTCATTTGGGGCTATGGGCACCAGGCGTACCCCCGTTGAGCAGTTGAGCATGAGTTATACTGCGCCACGCCCAAACCTCATCCGGTGATGCCTCATGCCTAAGCACCTTGTTTGCATTTCCCCTGCCCACATGGACCCGACGTATCAACTGGAGCGCGCGGGGCTTGGCCCGGATGTCGAGTTGCGCGTGTTCTCGGCTACCGATCAGGAAACCATAGGCCGTGAAGCGCGCGAGGCGGACGCGATTATGACGTGGCGCATGCGCATCGAAGAGCAAGCCATCAGGCAACTCCAGCGTTGCAAGCTCATCATCCGCCTCGGCGTTGGCTTCGATGTCGTTGACATAGAAGCGGCGAGGCGGCATGAAATTCCCGTAAGCAACGTACCGGACTACTGCACCGATGAGGTCGCCGATCATACCATGGGCCTCTTGCTTGCGCTGGCCCGGCAGATCGTTACGTTCAATGGACGGCTACGCCACGGTAACGACGGCTGGTCATGGGATGCGGCGGGGCCGCTGTCCCGCCTCACGGGCAAGACGCTCGGCGTTATCGGACTAGGACGCATCGGAACAGCGGTCGCCCTGCGGGCCAAGGCATTCGGCCTGCGGGTAGTGTTCCATGACCCGTATGTGGTGGACGGCATGGACAGGGCGTTGGGCCTGGCGCGATTATCGCTAGATGACCTGCTCACGGCGTCCGACTATATCTCTTTGCATACGCCCCTAACTAGAGAGACAAGAGGCATGGCGAACGCTGACTTCTTCGGCAAAGTGAAGGCCGGAGTGACGCTAATCAATACCTCACGTGGGCCGGTAGTCGACATCGACGCTTTGGAAGCGGCCATGCGCGAAGGACAGGTCCGCGCGGCAGCCCTCGACGTCTTGCCCCAGGAACCCCCCGTGCCGCCGCCGGGACTCTTACAAGCCTGGCGGAACAAGGAGGAGTGGGTACGAGGGCGGCTCATTTTCACGCCCCATGCAGCGTTCTACACGGAGGAGTCCGACCACGACATGCGGGTGAAAGCCGCCCAGACCGTTCGTGAGGTGCTGGACGGTCGTCCACCGCGGAACCGTGTCAACTGACTCGCGATAGCCGTCACGGGAGTTCGAGGACTAGAACATGACAAGGAGGAGCACGGACTCCTCCTTGTCATGTTTGGCTGGATGCTGCTCGCGCCGGCTAGAAAGTGAACGATGCCCCGGACGGCGTAGGCGTCCCCGAAGGCGTCTGCTGCCGCTGGGACGGAGGGCCGAACCTGAACTTCATGCCTCCATGCCTGCCGAAGCCAGGGCCAAGCATCCTACCGAATCCTCCCAGGCCCGAGCCCAAGCCCGCAAAGCTCGGCCGAGACTCATACCACTGCAGGTACTGGTTAGCTTGGGCCTGCGTTATCTGGCCATTCTGGACCATTTGGTTGAGCCGTTGCTGCATGCGGTCGTCTTGGACCTGCTTCGCCGCCTGCTGTACGGCGTTCTGGACCGTCTGCTGGTTGACGCCGAGGATGGACGCCAGCTTGGATATGAAGTCCTGATAGATGGTGTTCTGCGGACTGCTGCCGCTACTCCCGTTGTTCGGCTGTGGCGTGCCCGACGGTGTCGCTGTCTGCGCAAAAATGGTTCCGCCAATTGCGGCCAGGGCCAGCACGCCGACGAGAAGGGCAGCCAAAATCCCTCGTTTCTTCATGTACCCTCTCCCTTTCTTCCAGTCTCTAACGCCTTTCAGCCGTCCAACCATCTTCCGGCCGAAGGCGCCTCACTCGTTGCGAGACAGTTCTTCTCCGCTCTCACCTCCACGCTGCGCACGATCTCATGGCACCATGCTAGAGAAACACTTTGGAGAATTTATGAAGAGCGCCATCACCAGGGAAAGAAGGGGGTATCGGCAGGCGTTTGGCCGGTGCGCCCGCTTGCCTCACGGTCGGCGGCGTGGCTAACGTAAGGCCTATGACCACAGCAGCAGCAGCAAATTCGCGTGGCCCGGAGAGGAACCTATGGCTCTAAATGCCGTCACGGGTGCCTTTAGCTATACCGGCAAGTACATCACGCAGCGCTTGCTGGACATGGGCGAGGATGTCCGCGCGCTCACGGGACACCCTAGACGCCCGCATTCCTTCGGCGACCGTGTGCCGGCTTATCCCCTGAGCTTTGACGCTCCAAACCGACTCGAAACAAGCCTGCATGGGGTCACGACGCTCTACAACACGTACTGGATACGGTTCTCTCGCGGTGCCAATACCTATGCGCGTGCCATCGAGAACACCGGCACGCTGATCGCCGCGGCGGAAGAAGCCGGCGTGGAGCGCATCGTCCACATCAGCATCAGCAATCCATCGGAAGATTCTCCCTTGCCGTACTTCAAAGGTAAGGCAGTCACGGAGAGAATGGTCCGCCAATCGCGTCTCTCACACGCTATCATCCGCCCGACCCTCGTCTTTGGCGTGGAGGATGTCCTTATCAACAACATCGCCTGGTTCCTGCGCCGCTTTCCCGTATTCCCCATCGCCACGGGCGATTACCGGGTGCAGCCGGTCTTTGTTGGAGATGTGGCAGACCTGGCTGTTCGCGCCGGACACGAGAGTGACAATCCGGTCCTAGACGCGGCAGGGCCGGAGGTCTTCACTTATGCCCAGATGGTCCGGGCGCTGGCGGAAGCGGTAGGCAGCAAAGCGAGGACTGTGCCGCTGCCGCCTCGGATGGTGCATGCTGCGGCATGGCTCATGGGCCTGATATTGAAGGACGTCGTCTTGACCTGGCACGAGGTCCGCGGGCTGCGCGATTCCCTGCTCATCTCCCATGGTCCGGCCACCGGCGCCACGCGATTCAGTGACTGGACCCGCCACCACCGTGACTCCCTCGGCCGCCGTTACTCGTCCGAGTTACGCAGGCACTATGACCGGCCGGTAACCTCGGGCGCTCCGGCCAAACGCCTGCCGATACCCCCTTCTTTCCCTGGTGATGGCGCTCTTCATAAA
>JBJKQC010000160.1:0-2781 GCA_046705745.1 Dehalococcoidia bacterium | reverse complement strand
CACGGCCCAACCCCAGCCCATATCGCCGTAGGGTCCATACCACCACATCATGAGCGCATCTCCTATTCCCCGTTTTTAGGACAGGGGCCTATTCCCGGTCTCGGTAAGACCTCGCGGCCTCGACGGCCGACCTAGCCTTGCTGGACAAACCTTGCAGGGTCCAACTCGAACTTGTCATGACAGGCCGCAGAGCAGAAGTAGTAGGTCTTGCCCTGGTATTCCTCTTGGGCCGCAGCGTTCTCTGGGTCAATTTGCATTCCGCAGACCGGGTCCGCCACCGTCGCCGATTGCCCCTCCTCCTTTGGCTCGGTGGCCTCCACGGACGGCGTCACCGGGGCTTGCGGGAGCTCGGGTGTGCGGTATCGCCGCAGCCGGCTGGCGTTGGTCACGACGGAGAGTGAGCTCAGGGCCATGGCGGCGGCGGCGATGCCGGGGTTCAGCAGCAGGCCGAAGGGCGGGTACAGCACGCCAGCCGCGATGGGGATGCCGATGGAGTTGTAGCCAAAGGCGAACAACAGGTTTTGGCGGATGTTCCGCATCGTCGCGCGGCTCAGCGTAATGGCCGTCACCACGCCGCTCAGCTCGCCCGAGATGAGCGTGATGTCTGACGACTCGATGGCCACGTCGGTGCCGGTCCCGATGGCGATGCCCACGTCCGCTTGGGCCAGCGCCGGCGCGTCGTTGATCCCGTCCCCGACCATGCCGACGAGCTTTCCTTCGTCCTGGAGCCGCCGCACCTCCAATGCCTTGTCCTCTGGAAGCACCTCCGCTAGCACGCGCTGGATCCCCACCTGGGCGGCGATCGCTCCCGCCGTGCGGCGGTTATCGCCCGTGATCATCACGACCTCCACGCCCAACCGTTGGAGGGCGGTTACGGCCTTGGCCGAGCCCTCTTTGACCGTGTCGGCGACCGCGACGATCCCCGCCGTCTTGCCGTCCACCGCCGCGAACATGGGCGTCTTCCCTTGCCGTGCCAGCTCCTCTGCTTGCCCAGCAAGGGATGTCGTGTCCAGCCCAGCGTCCGTCAGCAGCCGTTGGTTGCCGACGAGCACCTTGTGCCCGTCAACCGTGACCTGGATGCCCTTGCCGGTGACGGACTGGAAGTCCGCAGGCTCCGCAAGCTTCAGGCCCTCCGCCCGAGCACCTTCCACGATGGCCTGCCCCAACGGGTGCTCCGAGGCGCGCTCCGCCGACGCCACCAGCCGCAGCAGCTCGTCGCGCGGAATGTCCCCCGCCGGCACAACGTCAGTGAGGGCCGGCTTGCCGTGGGTGATCGTCCCAGTCTTGTCCAACACCAGCGCCTGGAGCCGCTGGGCCGTCTCCAGGGCCTCCGCCGACCGGATGAGAATGCCCGCCTGCGCGCCCTTGCCCGTGGCGACCATGATGGACAAGGGCGTCGCCAGGCCCAGCGCACAGGGACAGGCGATGATGAGGACCGCAACGGCGCTGACCAAGGAGAAGGTGAACACCGGCGCGGGGCCTATGTTGAACCACACGATGAACGTGCCGATGGCGATGAACATGACGGCGGGCACGAAATAGCTGGCCACCAGGTCGGCCATGCGCTGGATCGGCGCCTTCGAGGACTGCGCCTCCTGGACCAGACGGATGATCTGGGCCAGCATCGTATCCTTGCCCACCTTGGCCGCCCGGAACTTGAAGGCGCCCGTCTGATTGATGGTCGCGCCGATGACGGTATCGCCCGCGCCCTTCGTGACGGGAAGGCTCTCGCCGGTGACCATGGACTCGTCCAAGGTCGAGCGTCCGTCCACTATCTCGCCGTCCACCGGTACCTTCTCGCCGGGGCGCACCAGCACGACATCGCCGATCTCCACCTCCTCCACCGGCACCTCGGCCTCCACGCCGTTGCGCTCCACGCGCGCGGTTTTGGCCTGTAGGCCGATGAGACTGCGGATGGCCTCGCCCGTGCCGCCCTTGGCGATGGCCTCGATCAGGCGCCCCGAGAGGACCAGGGTAATGATGACCCCGACCGCTTCGTAGTAGACCTCCCGCAAGTCCGCGGGGACGATGGATGGAATGAAGGTGACCACGAGACTGAACCCGTACGCTGCCGTCGAGCCGACGGTGATCAGGCTGTTCATGTCGGCGCTGCGGTGGCTGAGCGCCAGCCACCCGGTCCGGTGGATGGGCCACCCCGAGTAGAACATCACCGGCGTGATCATTGCGAACTGGAACCATCTGTTGAGGAGGAGGCCCGGCATCCATGCAACGTGGAACCAGTCATAAGTCATCACCGCGAAAAGCACCGGAATGGTAAGCACGGCGCCGACGAGGACTCTTCGTGAAAGGTCGCGCCGTTCGGCGCGGCGCTCCTTGGCCTCGTCGTCCTCGGTCGCCTCCGAGCCAGGGACCTGACGACGTCGCACCTTGTATCCCGCGGCGCTGACGGCCTTCTCCATATCTTCCACGGACACCAAGGCAGGGTCGAACCGGACCGTGATCCGCTCGGCCCCGAAGTTGACCTGCACGTCGTCGATGCCCGGCAGTTCGTTGATGAACGACTCGATGTTCGTGACGCAGGTAGGGCAGGTCACGGCACCGCCATAGATGGCCAGCTCCACGCGCTCGAGCTTGCCCACCTGCATGGTCGGCCCGACGCCCACCGCCCTTGCGTACTCATGGGTGTGGCCGTCGTGGACGTGGACATCGGGGGTATGGACGTCGCGCTCCGGCGGCATAGCGGTCGCGACGGCGCCCTCCCGTGGTGGCGCGCCACCGGCGCCGTCTCCTTCCACGATGAGTGTCCCGTGCAACATGTTC
>JBJKQC010000159.1:0-5775 GCA_046705745.1 Dehalococcoidia bacterium | reverse complement strand
CTTCTTGACCGTCAGCTTGTCCCGTATTTCCTTAACATCGGGGAACAATATGCGCTCGATGGCACTGCGGATGCGCGGGTCGGTCGCGTAGTCAAAAGGCCGGGCGCTTTCCCTGAGGTAGACGAACCCCGCGCAGATCTCCCGGCGGAAGTTGGCCTTGTCCCGCTCGCTGATACCAACAGGCTCCTCGATACGTCGCATGGCGCGCTCGTCCGGGTCTGTCATCACGCCCGTGTCCGGATCCTTCATCTGGGTCTCATTGACCCACGCCTCGCAGGCGGCCCAGTAAGTGTTGAACAGGTCCGCGCTGCGCTTGTCGAAGTCTTCCACCGCTGCCTTCCGGAGAGCGGTCATGGACATGGCGTTGTATTCCTTCACCGCCTCTTGGAGCAGGCTCAGGTACTTGGTCTTCTCGTCCTGAGCAAGCCGGATATGCTCCTCCAGGCCCTGCCAGAGGCTATCGAGCGCCGCCAAAGGAAGAACGCATGCCACCTGCTTGCCCGTGACAGCAGCCGAGAGCCGGTTCATGACATAGCGTGGAGAGATGCCCTCCATTCCTTCGCGTGGGTAGGATTCTTGGACATCCGCGACATCCTTCGGCGAATAGGGGGGAACGAACTGCTCGTCATAAAGCCGCAGCTTGTCCAAGAGGGCGAGTCCGCCGGGCCGATTGGACGGCTCCAAGCGGGACAGGACCGCGAACGTCGCCATCAGAGGTATAGACAGAGGTGCCAGATGAACGCCTCCGAAGCCCGCACTGGACAGCATCCGATTGTAGATGCGGACCTCATCGGACAGGCGAAGGTTATAGCCCACCTTGACGGTGATAATCCGGTCTTGAAGCGCCTCGCTTCGCGGGTCGGCAATGAACGCCTTGAAGTCGCCCTCGTTGCTGTGGGCGATGATAGCCTCGTCTGCGTAGACGGCGCCGGACTTGCCCATCTTGATCACCTGCTCCTGAGCGAGGCTCAGCAACAGTGAAAGCTGCCGGTCGTCCGTCTTGAATATCTCGATGAACTCCATCATCCCGCGGTTGGCCACATTGAGCTCACCGTCTAGCCGGTAGGCCCGGCCACCGACCTCCACCCGGTCCCCGCCGAGCTGTGACTCGTCCACCGTGCCCGCCAATGCCGCGGCGCTCTGCTGGGCACCTGACTCTGCCGCTATGAATGTGCCTATGCCGATGCCTTCCCACTCGCTGATGACCACACGGCGGACCGGCATTTGCGATATCTTGCCGTCATACTCGTGCCGTAACACGTACCGGCAATGCGGGCACAACTCGCCTTCAATGTAAAGGCCATATTCCCGTTCCAGCTCTGGCCGCAGCTTGTGCGGTATCAGGTGTAGGGGCTCCTCCTGCATGGGGCAGCCCTTGATGGCATAAACCGCGCCCTCGTCGGTCAGCGTGTAACGCTCGAGGCCTCGCTTCAACAATGCGGCGATGGTGGACTTGCCGCTGGCCGGAGGACCCAGCATCAGAAGTATGCGCTTCCGCACCTCGAAGCGCTGTGCGGCCGAGGCGAAGTATTGGACGAGACGGTCCAACGACCGCTCGAGGCCAAACACTTCATCTTGGAACAGGCCGTACCGCGTGCTGCCGTTCTCACCGGTTACGCCGGCGGCCATGATCGCATCATAAATCCGTTCGTGGGCGAGAGGTGCCTTTTTGGGGTCTTTTACCACCATCTTCAGGTAGTCCCCGAAGGTCCCCTCCCATATCAGCTTTCCTTCCTCTTTTTCAGCTTCGAGGAGTAACTTGTTCAGGTCCATCTGCAACTCCCAGGCCCAGTGGGGGCGAAGCGTCTGAGGCACGCTGTAACCAACGGGGGAGGGAACTCTCAGGAAAGAGCTACAGTGTTCCCTCCCCAATCAGCGCGCCAGGCGGCGTGCTTGGTCTATCCGACGAATGACCGCCTCAGGAGCAGCTAACTGCCGATCAGGCCGAACATGACGCTGAAGCCGAGCAGCGCAACAGCAACCGAACCCACCAGCAGGAACCAACCGGCCACCGGTCGAAATGCGCGAAAAGGAATGCCGAGGTGCAGGAACACGATCGTCGAAAGACCGCCGAGCAAGAGTGAAGACGCCGAAAGAACGAGCGCGCTCGCGGTAGGCACCTCGGTGCTCGAGAAAGCGCCTGAACCGATCCCAATCAGGTAGATAAGAGAGGCGAAGGCCACGAAGAGCGCGTAGAAGCCAATGGCACGCTCCTCGAAGTCCCAGATGCCATGGGCCGCAACGGCAACGCCATACACGCCCCAAAGAATGGCGTACATTTGGATGGGCGTCACCGCGGGATTGGCTGCCTGGTTGACCTGGCCTGGCAGCGTAATGGGAGAGAATACCCCCCACGCGACCGCGACGAGGCCAAGAGCCAGCGCCAAATTGATCAACCCCATCGTCTTCCCCTCGGTATATAGACCGAGAAGGTCCCATGAGTGAGAAAAGAGCATTCCGCCAGCCAACACAAGCAAGACCGCTTCCATAGAGCCTCCTAACGACCGCCTTTAGAGGGGTCTGAATCCTAAGCTCAAGGCCCTACGCGGCCCTGAGTAGTACAGGTTTAATCGCCATAATAGAGACGATAAAGCTCTGATATCAGGCCCAGAAGTCGTAGGGGATTCTTGACATAAGTGCAATCGGACAAGGTACGACGAAGCGCGTGTTGCTCCACACCCGGTGTGAAAGCTTCTGTTCCACAATTCGCGCGTAAAACCCTCTGAAACAGATTTCCGAAGAGCAGCAAGATAGGCTGGAAATGTTGAGCTGGCGAGCGAAGAGCTATCCATAGTAGCTGCGGGCGCACCGGGGTAGGTGAAAGCCAGTGCTCTAGAGTGTCTCTAGCAGGGACCTAATCTCGCCGAAGGCCCGGTCATAGCGGCTGGAGACCCACGTTAGGAGCCAGGATCGAACTGCCGAGCGAAGCCCTTGTGCGCCTCCAGTTCGGCCTTGGCAATCTCCAAGTCCTTGGCCCATTCCGACGCCAGGTGCTGCAGGCGTTCCAAATCGCTGACTAATTGACGGGTCGTATCCCGGCCGCGGGCCTTGTGGGCCTCGTAAAAACCTTGGTTCTGCTGGGCGAACCGGAGACGCGCATATGCCTTCGCCGCCTCCGCGATCAGAGCCTTGTATTGCCCGTCGAGCTCAGCGACGCGGCTTTCCATCTCGGCGATCACCACCTTCAATGCGTCCCCTGCCTGCAGTTGAATGTCCTGCTGGACATCGTTCATCAGGTAAGTCCCTTCCTCGGGCCAAATGTCGCCCGGAGACCACCGAGCCACTCACGCTTGCAGGTGCATGTTCCCGCCCGGTAGCTTGACGGGTATCGTCTACTATTTCCGTGAATGCGGTGATGAGTCGACGTACTATCGCGTATGCCGCTCTACGCCATAGGGGCAATACAAAGGACGGTGAGCGGCCAGAGACAACGAGAGGCGGGTGCAAATCTTGCGGCCGCGTGTCTCATTCTTTCGTGCTCACCGGTGTTTGAGGGGCTGCCTAACTGAAGGCAGTGACCAAGCTACGGTCACCCCCACAGACTTGCGCTCGCCAGGCGGGCGCCTTCGGAAAGTGAGCGGAACTTCGCCCAGCAGATGTTGGGGTGCCCTACCCGCGTGCCTAAGCCGCAGTCCGTGCCCGCCATAAGGTTCTCACGCCCCACGATCTCCGCGTACCGCAGAAGCCGCTCGGCGACCAGTTTAGGATGCTCTATGAAGTCGCTGTAATGGCCTACCACTCCAGGGATGAGGATCGCGCCGTCGGGGAGCTTCACATTCTTCCAGACCTCCCACTCGTGCGCATGGCCCGGGTTGGAGGCCTCGATGGAGTAGGCCTGCGCCTTCACGCTCAGGAACAGGTCCACCATGTCCGCAAGGGGAATGTCGAACTGGTGCGGCCCGTGGTAGCTGCCCCAGCAGGCGTGTAGCCTGATCTGCTCCCGTGGAATGTCCCGCAGGGCATGATTGAGCGCGTCGATCCTCATTTCGGCGAATTTGCGGTACTCCGGCACCGTCATCTGGGTGTGTATCTGCCAGCCATCGAATAGGTCAGGGTCGTCTATCTGGAGGACGAACCCCGCGTCCGCGATAGTCTTGTACTCCTCGTGCATCGCGTCGGCAATGGCATAGACGAACTCTTCCTGGGTCGGATAGTACTCGTTCCACAGCCAGTGCTCGATACTTCCCGGTGCCACCGCGGGCAAGAAGGGCTCTTGCTCTCTCAGGCCCTGGACCGCCGCCTTGAACCGGCTGATGTCCGCCTGCACATTCGCCTGCCCTCTGTAGGTCAGCGGCCCCACGCAGAAGAGCTGCCGCTCGCGTGGACGGCTCACCACGAACCCTCGCTGGTTCTGGAAGTACTCGGCGAACTCCAGCCGATCACGACCTGAAATCTGCTGGGGCTCTGGCCCCTCGTCTGGTCCGAACTCACGCACCTCAACACCGCCAAGCCGTTCGTTGGCGTAGTTGGTGAAGTTTGTCTTGCTGAGCTCGCCGTCGTTGACGCTGTCAATGCGACAGCCGATCTGCTGCCGGACTATCGCCCCAACTGCTTCACCAAGTCTGCGCTCAAGGGCCTGCCCATCCACGGGCTGGCCCGCGGCCTTGGCGGCCACCATCTCGCGGATGTCGTCGGGACGGGGCAAGCTGCCAGCGTGCATGGTGCGAATCCGGTCCGTGCTGCGCTTCATGGCGACCTCCACTTTGCTCTGGCACTCGGCGGCAGGAGCGCCAAAGTGCCCGCGTCCGGAACGCTACCACGTCGGCCATGAGCGGACAATGGAACCGATGGCTCGGGCTTGCGCCTCGTAACGGTCTCCTGGAGGGGGGTTTGGACGGTGGGTCTTGAGCCATAGTGCGGCTGAATCCGCACTTTCACGGGTATTTCGCGGAATGCGTTTTCAGGCGGTGAAGCCCTGGACGCGAGCAAAGTGCAGATTCGGCCGCGGAATGGTCGGAAGAACGCACGTACTATTTTACCGCCATACGCCATTGTGCGGTAGTGGGTGAAAGGTGGCAGCGCGAAGTAGTGCCCGGTCTAGTGTTACCCATGTTCCCGGTTGCACAATGGATGAGACGGGAGGCGCGACGCATTAGACCTGTGGTCTGCCGGTTACCCGCTCGGCCCTTGCTATACTGGCGCCAGACTGGGTTAAGGAGGGCGCTATGGTCAAGGTGAACAAGGTCGCCCATGTGGTGCTTCATGTGAAGGACCTGGATGCTTCGGCGAAGTTCTATCAGAACGTGCTGGGCATGGAGGTAGTCGACTACAACAGGAGCAACAACGCCGTGTTCCTGTCCTTTGGCAAGCAGCACCATGACATCGCGCTGTTCAAGGCACCGGAGGGCGCCGAGCTGGGAGAGCTTGGGCTCGTCCACATTGCCTTCCAGATCGATGGAAGTATCGGAGACCTTCGACGGGCCTACCAGCACCTCATTGATAATGAGGTGCCCATCCACCACCTGACCGATCATACCATCACGAAAAGCGTGTACTTCCTGGACCCGGACGGCAACCAGCTCGAGCTCTTCTGCGAGGGGTTCGATAAGCAGGAGGATGCGCTGGCCTTCATCCGAAAAGGGACTGACCGTAACGCTCCTCTGGACCTGGCGCAGGCGCCCGCCCATTAGCCCTGAATGGGCCGCGCCTTCCTCGGCGATGCCTCGGCCTGCCGATGGTGGATTGCCCTAAGCCTGAACATCGCCGGACTCGGTAAATAAAGGATGCCGGAGGCCCGGGCCTCCGGCATCCTTTATTTACCGAGTCCGGCGATGT
>JBJKQC010000158.1:0-2694 GCA_046705745.1 Dehalococcoidia bacterium | reverse complement strand
CGGGAGCACAGTGCGGCCCACCCCGCTAGAAGAACTTACAGAGGCCGACTGGCGTGCCTCCAACGATGCGAACCTCACCGCGACGTTCTTCACCATTAAGGCCTTTCTTCCAGGCATGAAGCAGCGTGGTCGCGGCGTAATCATCACCATGTCCTCCGCCGCCGGTCGTCGGCCCACCGCGCGTTCTCCCATCGCCTACGCCGCTGCAAAGGCCGGCGTCGAACTTCTCGCCAAAGCGCTCGCCATCCAGGCCGGGCCGGCTGGGGTGCGGGTCAACTGCATCGCCCCTGAGACCATCCTCACCGAGCGCAACCAGCAGCAGATCCCTAACGACGTCCAAGAACAGCTCCGGCTCGCGCATCCCGTCCAACGTCTCGGCGTGCCGGACGATGTAGCCCACGCCGCTCTGTTCCTCGCCTCCGATCGCTCTGCCTGGGTCAGCGGGATTACCCTCGACGTGGCCGGCGGCTCCGTTACGGCCTGACCTGGCCGCTCACCACAAGCGTGAGCGCATCTGGGAAGTCAGCCGCCTCGCCGTAGAGCGGACCGCCGCCTGCCCATTGCGAAGAGGCTTCGACCCCAAGAGCCCTTGGCTACGGCAGGTCCGCGAGCAGCCGTCCGTAGCCATCCACAGGCTCGTGAATGCGCAGCCGCTTCTGCACGGCCCACACCCGCGCCGGCACCGGGTGCACCACCGGCACGCCCAGGTCCTGCTCCAGGAGATCGATGGCATCCAGACTTCGCCAGCCCGAGCCGAGCATGTAGATCGCCTCAGTCCGATCGTGCGCCAAAAAGGCACGCTTGGCGTGCGCGTAGACCTCCAAGTGCGACACACGCCCGACGTCCTCGAAAGGCACGGCGATGCCCTCCACCGCCAGCACGTCGAACCCTGCGTCCTCGAAATAGCGCTTGGTGATGCCGTTGACCTCGTTCTGGAAATACGTAACCGCTACGATCCTGCGTACGCCCAAGGCGCGCATGGCCTCCACCTGCGTCTGGCCCGCGGTCACGATGGGCACCTCGAATTTCTCCTCCCAGCCCTTCACCAGCCGCGCTTCGCCTTCGAAGCCTTGCGTCATGAAGGGCGGCGCGCCCTCCGGGTGGATTAGGTCCACGCCGCCGATGCCCGCCAGCTCTTCCACCTTGGCCTCATACCGGCCGATGACCTCGCTGAACTCCTCGACGGTCCCCCGGCGGGCGTCCAGGAACAGCGGGATCACACCGACGCCCTCAGGCAACAGGCGAATGAACTCCTCCAGCGATCCCGGTCGGTACGTCGGCTTGATAACGCCCACCACCCCGCGCCAGCTTGTGTAGGCCATGATTCGCCCTCCACCTGCCGAGATACGTGCACTATATCCAAGTCACGGCTCCCGTGGGAGCCACCGTGCCCCGTCATACTTTGGTATGGTGCCGTCTGAAAGTCTCATAACCGACGTAAGACGCAGGAAACTTTATGATGCGTGTAGAAAAGAACGGTATTCCAATCACAAGCCTGCGTGAGTGGGAACAACTCGCGCCACCCAAACGCGATGGCCAATGGGTCGAAGGTCGTAGCGCCTTTGAGTTAGCGAATGCTTGGTGCCTCGCAGGATCGCCCCAGGTGCCTAGCGATCTACGTGCGCTCCTCGACACATGTGCTCTGACTCAGCAGTTAGTGATTGAAAAGGTTACCCCCGAGCACCACATCCCATTCGACTCGCACGGAGGCGAACCGCGGAACGCTGATCTCGCATTGGTCGGGAACACCTCCAGGTCGCGGGTCGCTGTCACAGTGGAAGCCAAAGCCGATGAGCCTTTCGGTGCTACCGTCCTGGACTCAATTGGAGATGCGTTGGAGCGAAGAATTGAGTCCACCGCGAGCCAAGGAGTCCAGCGGGCTGTAGACCTAGTGCAATCCCTCTTCTATCCGAGGACTCGAGGGCTCTCGAAGGTAGGTGCACTCCGTTATCAGCTGCTTACTGCAGTGGCTGGAACACTGGCATACGCAGCAGATGTCGGGGCATCAGTGGCAGTGTTTGTTGTGCATGAGTTCGTAACCAATAAGACCAAGGATGATCGGCATCGGCGCAATGCCGAAGATTATTGGGCCTTCATCCAACGATTAGCAGGAAAAGCAATGAGCCGGGATGACAGTGTTCTACTGGGGCCTTTTAATTTACCGGGAACACCCCTATTTGCCCGAGGAACTGATGTGTTCATAGGAAAGGTCGTGACCAATCGGCGGCCAGTAGTAGAGGACGGAGGGGAAACCAGTAGACTTGAGCACAGCCTCAACCGATAGAGATGGAATGGAGGACGGCCATGATCATCGACATGCACACGCACATCGTCCCTGAAGATTTTCCGTCCGGCGCGAGCCGTCCCTCAGGCGACCGCTGGCCCCGCATGGAGGCCAAGGACGAGGGTACCTCCGCCATGGTCATCGGCGGCAAGGTCTTCCGCACCTTCAAGGACGTGTGCTGGGACCCCGATAGCCGCGCCGCCGACCTGCCCCGTATCGGCGACGACAAGCAGGTCCTTTCGCCGCTTCCGGAGCTGCTCATGTATAACCTGGAGCCGCAGGACGGGGCGGACATGGCTCGCTGCCTGAACCAGGCTATCGCCGCCATGGTCGAGCGCCGGCCGGACCGCTTCTACGGCCTCGGCTCGGTGCCATTGCAGGACGTGGAAATGGCCGTGGCGGAGCTCGGG
>JBJKQC010000157.1:0-24352 GCA_046705745.1 Dehalococcoidia bacterium | reverse complement strand
GGCCCTGAGAGGCTCGTCCGGGCCAGGCGCCCGGTAGACGGCGAGGGGCCATAAGGCACCCCAAGCACAAGGCCTGCTGTCGTTCTACCTCTCTTGCCGCCCAAGCTCTGCGATAGCCGCTCGGAATGCAGGCGCCGCGCCCTCAAGCACTCGCTGCTCAACGCAGAAAGAGATGCGGAAGTACCCAGGCAGGCCGAACCCGCGGCCCGGCACGACCAGCACTCCATGACGCTGTAGGGCCTCAACTAACTGAAGCTCGTCCGGCACCGGCGACGCGGGGAACATATAAAAAGCGCCCCGTGGGTTGAACACCTTGTACCCGGCCTCCGTCAGCACGTGGTAGAGATAGTCCCGCTTGCGCTGGTAGTCCGCTACGTCCACCGTGACGTCCTGCAGATTGCGTACCACGTGCTGCATCAGCGCCGGCGCGTTGACGAAGCCCAACACGCGATTGCAGAACACGAAGGCGTCCATTAGCTCCCCCGCCCCCGCATAACCGGGGTGTACCGCCAGATAGCCGATGCGCTCGCCCGGTAGGGCCAGGTCCTTGGAGTGCGAAGTGACGGTGATGGTGCGCTCGTAGGCAAGCTGTGGGAATGGGTACGGTAGCCGATCGAAGAGAATCTTCCGGTATGGCTCGTCACTGAGTAGATAGATCTCCGTGCCAAGCTCCCTACCCTTCCGCTCAAGCAGGGCCGCCAGCCGGTCGATGAACTCCTTGCCGTAAACAGCCCCGGACGGGTTGTTGGGAGAGTTTAGTAGCACGATCCGCGTACGGGCTGTGAGCTTGGACTCCAGCTCGTCCAGGTCCGGGGTGAAGTCGGTCCCGCAGCCCACCTGTACCGGCACTGCGCCATGGTTGTACGCGTAGAAGAGATACTCGGCGAAGAACGGCTTGAAGATGACGACCTCGTCTCCAGGGTCACATAGCGCGTGCACCGCGACGTTGATCCCGCCACCCGCGCCCACGGACATCATCACGTGCTGTGCCCCATACGGCAGCCCAGTCTCCTGGGCCAGCGCGTCCGCCACTGCCTGGCGCGTCTCGGCGTACCCCGCGTTCGGCATGTAGCGGTGCATGCCCGGCGTCTCCAGCGCCGTGATGCGCCGGAGCTCGTCTAAGAACTCCCGCGGCGGCTCCATGACCGGGTTGCCCAGCGACAGGTCGAAGACGTTCTCCTCGCCGCGCTCCCGCTTCAACGCTATCCCTAGCTCGAACATCCGCCGGATCCACGAGCTGCCTTCCATGTGCTGCTTTACGCTCTTCGCAACGGCCATCATTCGCTCCAACGTTGAATCGCTGCCCTTTTCGTGGACACAAAGGACTCAATAGGCTATCATTGAGCCTTAAGGTGAATAGGTGGAGATTGAGTTCGCCACACGCCGGCTCGCCGCTGCCAGCCTTAGCCTACCCGAGGCAACACGTGTCTTTGGCGCTCCCATCGGGCGGAAGTATATTCAACGCATGAACGTCATGCGCGCGGTGGAGAAGTTTTCAGACCTCTTTGGCCATCGAGCGTTAAGGTTACATCCCCTGAGGGGAGACCGGGCCGGACAATATGCGATGACCCTGACTGGCAACTTTCGGCTCATAGTCGAACAAGCCAGCGAAGACACCGTGCGCGTGGTGGATGTGGAGGACTACCATGGCGACTAAGACTGATGCCTACCCCGATGTAGCGATTCCACCCGGAGAATACCTGGCCGAAGAGATCGAAGCACGTGGGGTCACCCAAGCGGAGCTCGCCCGCCGTATGGGGCGTCCATTGAACGCCATCAACGAGATCGTCAACGGCAAGAAGTCCATAACGGCGGATACCGCTTTGCAGTTGGAGGACGCCATGCCGGAAATCCCAGCGCGCTTCTGGCTCAACCTGGAAACCGACTATCAGTTGACTAAGGCGCTGATGAAACGACAGCAGAAGAAAGCAGGTTAGCCGCTCTCCAGGCGCCGCCCCGAGGAACACGCCAGTAAAATATGACCCAACACTTGAGAAGATGAGGTGACGACGCAGTGCCAGCGGAGATGGGAAAGCGCTACGAGTGCGCCGATCTCGGCGCCCAGTACATGATCACCAAGGGCGGGCCCGGAGAGCTCTCGTGCGTCGAGGCGACGGATGGCGAGGGCGACCAGCTGGGCAAGCGGTACCAGGACGCCGAGACCGGAGTCATGGTGCTCTGCACCAAGGCCGGGCGGGCGCGCATTCACTGCAACGGGAAGCCCATGGAGATGCTCCAGCCCAAGACGTTGCCGTCATCGGACTAGGACCAGCCATGCTAGAGCCGGAGGCGTACATGGTGCATCCTCCAAGCACACGCTTCCATCTTACCTACGAGAGCGGTGAAACGGAGAGGAGAGCGGCATATGGCAGCACCCAAATTGCAGGGTTTGGCGCATCTCGTGATTCGGGTCCGCGACCTGGACCAGTCGGTGCGGTTCTACAGCGATGTCCTCGGGTTGGAGCTGCAGCAGCGCTATCCCGGCATGGCGTTCCTCAACGCACCGGGCGCCACTGACAAGTCCCATGAGATCGGCCTCATGGCCATCGGCCCCAACGCCCCTGCCCCGGACCCGCACCGCGTGGGCCTTTACCACTTCGCCTGGCAGATGGGATCTCTGAAAGAACTCGAAGAGTTCCACCGTCATCTCGTGGCTTCCCGCGCCAACATCGTCGGCTACGGCGACCACGGAGTCTCTTTCGGCATCTACTTCACCGACCCCGACGGCAACGAGATCGAGGTCTTCTATGAGCTGCCCAAGGACCAGTGGCCGGAAGGCCCCGGCAAGTTCAGGGGGCACTTCCCTCTTGCCGTCGACCTCGAGCCCGTCCGGGTGTAGAGCTAGACGGGCCTGCGCTTTCGCCGGGTGCGTCACGCCCGCCGCCGCCTGAGGGATGGCACCGCCAGCCCCATGGCGACGATGACCATGGCCAGCATGACCCCAGACACCCCCAGGGTGGCGGGTGCCCCGAAGACGTCCACGAGCGCGCCCATGGGCAGGACGCTGAGCGGCATGAACGACCGTGTCATCATGTTGACGCTGGACACCCTGCCGTAGAGACCGGGATCGCTGTGAATCATCATGAGCGTTTGGTTCATGGTCGCGTAGGACTGACTGGCGAACCCCAGCATGAAGAGCAACGCCAACGAGAGCGGGTAGTACGGTGAGAGGGCAAAGGCGGAGAGCACGACGCCGAACGCGACCCCGACAATGAGCTGGGGAAACCCGCGAATAGCCAGTTGAGAGAAGGACGCGACGACTAGGGATGCTAGCAACGCACCGACTCCCACGACCGTGTACATGAGCCCGAACTGCGCAGTATTGATGTTCAGCACAGTCTGGTATACGGCCAGGAGTTGCTGGTACGGATATCCCAGGATGACGGCCAGAAACATCATGCCTACGAGCGTCCTCAGCAACGGGCTCGAGCCGATGTAACGGAGCCCGAATCCGATTTCGCCGATGGTGCCCCTTCCCTTGGTATTCAGGGGCCGCCCGATGGGCAGCCTCACGGACACGCTAGTTGAGACAAGGTGCAGTGTGGCGATGACCACGAAGGCCAAAGCCGGGTTGATGCTCAGAAGCACGCCGGCCACGGCCGGGGCTAGTATCTGGTTCACGTTACGCGCTGAGGAGTGGATGGCTACGCCATTGGCGAGCCTCTTGCGGTCCAGCAATATGGGAATGTAGGACTGCCGCACGGGCTGGTTGAAGGGGACCGTGCAGCCCTGGACAAACGCGAACAATACCAGATGCCAGACCCGGAGCAGATGGAGCTCTAGCAGCGCCACCATGACCAAAGCCATGGTGAATAGGACCGCCTGCGACGTAAGGAGCACGAACCGCTTGGGAAGGCGGTCGGCGGCGACTCCGCCGAAGGGAGCGACTAGGAGCATGGGCACGCCTTGCGCGGCGGCCACGAGCCCCAGCGCGAGGCCTGACCCCGAGATGTGGTATGCAAGCCACGGGCGGGACACCTGCGTCATCTGCATAGCGAAAAACGACAGCAATGAGCCGGTCCACAGCATCCGGAAACGCGGTTCCTCCAGCGCTGCAAATGTCCGGCGCCAACCTCGCTCGGGCTCAATAGCGCCTTCTAAGGCTTCTGCGGCATCCGTCTCCACTTGTCTCCTTCAGTGCGAAGGTTGATTCCCGACTGTAAATCAAGACACGACAAACATATCAGCATTGGGACGGACTGCCAGCGCCAGCCCTCCCGCTTGACCAAGAGGAACTTTCCGGAGTAGCAGAAGACTGGCCTCTCCACGGGCTGCTGGAGAGGCCCTCTTAGTCCTTCCGCAACAAGGCCCGGTAGACCTTCTCAGCGGTCACCGGCAGATCGCGGATGCGCACGCCCACCGCATCTTCCACAGCATTGGCGATGGCGGGCGCGGTCTGGGCGTTGGAATGCTCGCCGATGCCCTTGATCTGGTACGGACCGTAGCCTTCCTTCGCCTTGAGCACCACCGTACGCAGCTCCGGAATGTCCGCGATGTTGGGCAGCTTGTAATCCGCCAGCGAAAGCGTGGTTACGCGCCCGTCCTCAACCACGAGCTCCTCGCACAGCCCGTACCCGATTCCCTGTACCAGGCCGCCGTTCACTTGTCCCTGGAAGCCGATGGGGTTGAAGATGGTGCCCGTATCGTGGACCGTCGTTATCTTCACCAACTTCACCTGCCCCGTCTCAACGTCCACGGCTACTTCAGCCACTTGCGCCGTGAACGATGTGTACGGGTTGTGGGCTGTGTCGTTCACCGCGCCGTAGCCGGTGACCGGGGCACCCGTCCGGGCCAGCACCCCGGCCCACGGCGCTGACTCTCCCGTGTCAGTGCGAACAATGTCGTCACCTTGCACTCGGAGTCGGTCTTCGGGCCAGCCCAACAGCTCAGCCGTCAGCTTGTAGGCCTCCGCTTTCACCGCCTGAGTGGCTTCATGTACGCACTTCCCCGCCATCCGCGTGACGCGGCTCCCGCCGATGCCGTTATCGAAGCCTGGGCTAGCTGATGTGTCCCACACGCGCACGGTCACACGCTCTGCCGGAAGTCCCAGCTCGTCCGCCACGATCTGTTGCATCACCGTGTAAGAACCGGACCCCTGCTCGAAGACCGATGTGTGGACGACGACGCTGCCATCGACGTTGAGTGTCACGCTCGCCTGCGTCTGGCCGCCGCCTTGCGATCGCTCGCCGACGGCGATACCGCGCCCATAACGGAGTGAGCGGTGAGCGGTGAGCGGTGAGGAGTGATGGGTGATGGCGCCGTAGCCGGAGGCCTTCACCGCCTCTTCCAGGACTTCGAGCCCCCGCACGTCTTTGTAGACATTGCCAATAGTATCCGCCTCGTCGTCGCGGATGAGGTTCTTCCGCCGGAACTCCACGGGGTCCATGCCAATCGCCCGCGCCACACAGTCCATCTGCGACTCCACCGCGAACATGGCCTGGGGCTCGCCGGGTCCACGCATGTACCCGCACGGTACGTTGTTCGTGTAGACCTGGTGTTCGACGACCTTACCGTGGGGGACATGGTACGGCCCGCCCGCCGACGCCGCCCCACCCAGGTGCCCGCCGGGCTTGAACCCGCCATAGGCGCCGCTGTCGTATATGGAGACCACCTCATGGGCCGTCAGCATGCCGTCGCGCTTCACGCCCGTCCGCACATGGAAGACAGCGGCGTGACGAGGGTTGGCCGCCATCAGGTCCTCGGAGTAGTCCAGCGCCATGCGGATGGCCCGGCCCGTCTTCTTGGCCAACAAGTAGGCGACGGGTATCTGCATGAGGGAACCCTTGCCGCCGAAATCGCCGCCGATGGTGACGGGGTTGAAGACCACCTGGTCTTCCGGCATCTGCAGCACCGAAGCCAGGATGCGCTTGCCGGGGTGCGGCGATTTGTTGCCCACCCAGACGTGGAGCCTGCTCTGCTCATCCAGGTGCACCAGGCAAGTATGCGGCTCGAAGTATCCCTGGTGCTGGCGCGGCACCCGGAATGTGTTCTCAACGATCACGTCCGCCTCCGCCAGACCGGCCTCCACGTCGCCCTTGCCCCACTCGAAAGTGGTATAGCGGTTGGACGGCGCCTCCAGCGGCTTGGGGTAGCCCTTATAGCTGAGCATGTCCGGGTGCAGCAGAGGCGCCCCCGGCTCCATCGCCTCGTCCGTATCGAAGACGGCCGGAAGCTCCTCGTACTCGACCTCGATGAGTTCCAGCGCCCGCTGGGCCGTCTCCTCGTCCACTGCCGCGACCGCAGCCACTTGCTCGCCCACGAAGCGCACGACGCCCTGGGCCAGCACGGGTATGTCCATGAGCGCTCGGCCGTGTCGTGCACCCGGGTAAATGTCGGCGCCGGTGACCACGGCGTGGACGCCCGGCACCGCCTCCGCCCTGGTCGTGTCGATGTGCACGATTTTGGCGTGGGGATACGGGCTCCGCAGGGCCTTGCCCCATAGGGTGCCTGGCAGCTTCACATCGGCCGTGTACTGGGCGCGCCCTGTGACCTTATCGGCTCCGTCGATTCGCGGCGCCGGAGCGCCTATGACACGGTTGGCGACAGCCATGCGGACTCCTTGGACGAAGTGTTTGGCGCTCCGAAGCATAGCACTTGGGCAGGTGCAGGGTGAGCGGTAAGCTCGGGCTAGTCCCCTCTCAATGACCAGCGGTGGAGAACGCTGCCAGTATGGGAGAACCTCCATTCAGTCGCAGACAGATGCCAGAATGCGATGGGGAACTGGCATACTGAGAGGACCGCCGTTTACCTGTGAATGCCGCGCTGTGACTGCCGGACAGGCTAGGGGCGCGGCACGTACCACCCTATCCCCGTGCCAGCACACGGCCCAACGAGTCCCCGAATTCGCGCCGCTGCCAGCGCCGCAGCTCCGGGGACTCCAGTTCCGCATCCAAGCTCCCGGGCTCGCGGGCCAGGCGCTCCAGGCTTCGCATGGACCACAGTAACGACGGGTCCAGGGACAACTGCTTGCCAAGCCCCATGCGCCAGGCCTTGAGGCGTGCCAGCCTCGCATTCTGCTCGTCGGTGGGTCGCGGGCGCGGCGGATGGGGAGCTTCGGGGCGACGGTACGGCGGCGCTTCCATTCCCCGCCGCAATGCAGCCCGAATCTGGCGGCCGAGCCGACGGACTGTCGCCACCCCGAGGCCCGGCACTTCTTCCAACGATGCCTCTGGGTGCCTCGCCAAATACACCATGGCATCCGCCGGGATCACGAATGCCATGGGCCGGTCCAGTCGGCGCGCTTCTGCCTCCCGAAGCGCATGAATCTCCTTCAGCACGGCCAGCTCCCGGCCGCTGAGGAACCGCGCGCCCTTCACCCCCAGAAACGCCGTCTCCGGATCCGGCGGCGTGTAGCGGACCTCCTCCAGTCGCTCCATTTCCTCCCGCACCCAGCCCTCTCGGCCCTGGGCCTTGATGCGCGCGTCCAACGCGGCCCTGACCGCGAACAGGTGCGCAACATCCGCCGCCGCGTAGTCCAGCGCAGCGGCGCTAAGGGGCCGCTTGGACCAGTCGGCCCGTTGCAGCTTCTGGTCCTTCGGTATGTTGATGCCCAAGAGGTCCTCGACCAGCGCCGCCAACCCAAACCGCTCCAGTCCAGCAAACCGCGCCGCGATATTGGTGTCGTAGACGTTGTGAAACACGAAGCCCCAGTCGCGGTTTAGGCCCCGCAGATCGAAGTCGGCGCCATGCAGCACCTTCTGAACACCCAGGTCCGCCAGCGCTTCGCCCAAGGGCGCCAGGTCGATGGCCGCCAGGGGGTCCAACACATAGACATTCCCCGGGACGCCCACCTGTACTAGGCAGACCTTCTCGGGGTAGTGGTGGCGACTGTCGGCCTCAGTGTCCACCGCGAGGACTGACGAACTGGAAATCGCAGGCAACGCCCGATGAAGCAGGCCAGGCGTATCCACCAGCGTATAGGTCTGAACTGAAGAATTGGTCAACGCTCAGCGACCGAGAAGTCAAGGGATGGTCAGCCAGCACGCGAAAGGCGCTCTGTGGCTCCTGGCGAATGCTGGACAGGCGTTACGGCGATGATGCGCTCCTTTCCTCCCATGGTCAACCTCCGCAGCGTCCACATAAGGCAGATTGAACAGCCGTCTCAAAGCGCCCGCTCCCCCGGGGAGAGGACCGGGATGAGGGCGATAGATCAGTCCCGGGAGCAGGTGAACGCCTTTGATACAAGCGCCTCAGCCCCATGGCCTTTCCCACTAGTGGGGAGGGAGTTTTAAGGGTTGCTAGCCCGCGCTACTGAGCAACACCGTGACCGAGTAGTCAGCCAGCGCAGGCGTCGGACCCACTGAGGACGGGCGTGGCATGAGGTTGCTTAGCTCAACCGCCACACCATCAATCGTCTGCCTGCCCGGCCCGCCCTGGCCGACGTCCACCTGGAAGTCCTGGCTACCGCTCGACGTCGTCCATTCCATCTCCACGGTGGCTTCCCCTGGGGTTGCGCACACTGTGTGTGATGGGCAGCGTGAGTCCTGCAGTACCCCGACGAAGGCCAACGTGCCTTTGTTCTCCACCTGCACCTGCTCGCCGCCTCTCAGCACGAACGG
This sequence comes from Dehalococcoidia bacterium, assembly GCA_046705745.1. Taxonomy (GTDB): domain Bacteria; phylum Chloroflexota; class Dehalococcoidia; order Lucifugimonadales; family Australimonadaceae; genus JBJKQC01. Next base: position 15,794 of record JBJKQC010000157.1, on the reverse strand, counting down.
AGCATTGAGAGCGACCTGTACGAGGCCGGCGGGCGTGGCACTGGATGACGGACCGCCCGTGGATGCGGCAAAGGGGTTCCCATTGCCGCAAGCAGTCGCCACTGTTCCAATGGCGATCAAGCCAACTGCTGCCAAGAATATCCTCATTCGTCTCACCTCCCACATCCGCCACTACCACCGCTGACGAATCCGAGTCTCCTTTACGCGTGCGTCGTGTGCATCGCCTCCCGCTCCGGCGCATAAAAAAGGCCGCATGCGGTGGAGGGGGCTGCCGGAGGAGGCAATCGGCGCTGTACCGCATGCGGCTACTAATAAAGACGACGGACGGAGGCAAAAAGTTCCATTCCATCGCCTTTTTAGATCGGAGGCCTTCCGGCGTTAGCAGAAGCACCCCCGCTCGGAGCTTGTCTGTAGGTTAGCCATTGTGGATTTCCACCTTCAGCGACTTGGCCACGAAATCGTTGATCTCACCGCGCAGTGGCCCTTCGTTGGGGCAAGCGGAGATGGCCACGAGCGCGTCCATATGCGCCCGGAAATCGACGTAGTCATCCTTTTCGATCACCGGCTGACGGAAAGTGAACCTGCACTGATCATCCGTGTCCACCGCCATGAAGACGTTGAAAGTGTCCAGCGGCACCTCATGCGGCGGAATGCCGTAGGGCGCCAACGCCTCCACGATGTTGTCGTGGCAGTTCCGGTGCCCCGGCGCCCCAAGTGCCTCGTACAGCAGCCGGTTACAGCGCCCGCCGAGCCAGTGCATGCCATGGGTCTCGTGCTCCACGCCAAGCATGGCGCGGAAAAAGGGCGGGCCTGAATAGAGGGTCTCCGCCCGTCTTAGCGAGCGCCCGTTCATGGCGGGCGTGAAGATGGCGCTGAACTTCTCCTTGAAGTCGCGCAGGTTGAGTGCGGTGAGATCGCCCACCTGCTTGCCCTCTATAGCGATGAGCCGCAGTACTTGCCCTGCTCGCAGCTCGAAGGCGCGGCCCTCTGTCTTTGGAATAATGGTCTCGCTAACCAAGCCACCTGCCATAGAAGCTCCATGTGTGCAACTGGAGACGGCGGCTATATCGATGCCACCGGTTTCCGCATTCCCGCCGTCTCCCGCGCCAGCACGGCCATAAGCAGCGCCGCAACGCCAAGGAATATCGCCAGAGTCACGAAGGCAACCGCCGGGTCGATGTATTGGTACACCCCCGTCACGATGAGCGGACCGAGGACGCCGCCAGTGGACTGGGCAATCGACCACATGCCTAGGAAGGCTCCACGTGACTGTGGGGGCGCCAGGTCCATAGCATAAGCTTGCGTCGTGCCGAGCGTCATCGCCTCACCCGTGCCGTGGACGATGACAGCCACGAAGACCAGTGCATAGATGCTCCCCAAGGTCAGAGTGACAGATGCCGAAGCCAACAGCAGAAGCCCCGGCACCATGGATGTCTTGCGTCCGAACCGGTCCGAGAGGAACCCGTTGGGGAGGGCGAAGGCGACAGCGAAAATAGCGGCCAAACTGAGCAGAAAGCCAACGTCTGCATCGTTGGCCCCAAAGACCGTCTCCACGTGCACGGGTAACGTGGACTGCATGAGGCCGCTCTGGCTGAGGGCAAGGCCCATGGTGCCGGCGGCCAACGCCCAGAAAGAGCGCTCGCGGAAAGGCGTCAGGCTCAGCCTTCGCGCCGGCCGTCGCGGCTCCAGCGCTCCCTTTGCGGGCAGTGCGATAGCCGCCGGGACCTCCGCCTTGAGCGGCCGCGTCTCGGCCACCAGGAACAGGACCAGCGCGATGATGGCCACCTTGGTAACAGCGTTCAGGAGGAACACGGACTGGAGCCCGAAAAAGTGCGCCAACAAGCCGCCCAGCGCCGGTCCGGCGACGAAGCCCGAGCGGGTCGCCATTTGGCGGATGGCCATGGCCCGGCCACGGTTGGAGACCGCGGTCACGTCGGATATGAGCACCGACGAGCTGGTGGTCCACATGGCCACGCCCACCTGCCCAATGAGCTCCAGCACCAGGAAAGTGACGTAGTCCGTGGCCAGAAACTGGCCAAAGTTGGTGGCCCCGCGGATTGCGGGCCCTAGGATGGTGAGCGGCTTCCGTCCGAGCCGGTCCGTCAGGTACCCGGTGAGCGGGCCGGTGAATATGCGCGGGATGGCGTTGGACGAGATGAGCACGCCGACAAGAAAGACGTTCCCCGTGGCATGGTATGCGAATAGCGGCCGCCCGAGGTTCTGGGCTCCCGTGCCGAAGCCCCAGGTAAAAAAGCAGATGAAGATGGGCAGCGTGGCCAGGTCGATTATCTTCTTGCGAGTCTGCTGTCCGGCCACGCGACTGCTCCGCCCGGCGGGTAAGGAACACGACAAGCGAGCGCAAGGATAGCACCGGTTGATGCAAGTGACTCCTACACGAACCCTCGTAGCTCGACGGCCTTGGCCACGCGCCCAACCGCGATCTCGAAGGCAGCCTCGCGGAAGGTGACTCCCTTCTGCTTGGCCAGGCCTGCCACCGCGCGATAGGCCTGCGTCATGCGCTCCTTGAGCTTCGCATTGACCTCCTCCTCGCTCCACCGGAACTCTTGCAGGTTCTGCGTCCACTCGAAGTAGGAAACAGTCACACCGCCGGCGTTGACCAGCAGGTCCGGTAGCACTGGAATGCCCCGCTCGTTGAGCATGGCATCGCCCTCCGGCGTCGTCGGGTGATTGGCCGCCTCCAGCACCATCTTGGCTTGGATGCGCGGCGCGTTTTCCTCCGTGATGACGTTCTCGATGGCTGCCGGCACGAGAACGTCGCACGGGATGCTGAAGATATCGGCTCCCGTCATAGCTTCGCCACCCGAGAATCCGGCTACCGTTCCCGTGGCCTTCACGTGCTCCACCAGAGCACCCACGTCCAGGCCATTGGCGTTGTGCACCGCGCCCTTCACGTCCCCCACGGCAATGATGCGAGCGCCGAGGTCCGCCACGCAGCGCCCGAACCAGGAGCCGACGTTGCCAAACCCCTGCAATACCACCGTGGCGCCTTGCAACCCAATGCCCAAGTCGCGCGCCGCTTCCTCCAGAACGTAAGTGGCCCCCCGTCCTGTCGCTGCCTCCCGGCCCAGCGAGCCGCCCACTTCTACCGGCTTCCCGGTGACAACAGCAGGCTCGTAGCCATTGACTTGCCCATAGGCGTCCATGATCCAGGCCATGGTCTGGGCATTGGTGCCCATGTCCGGCGCGGGTACGTCGCGGTGTGGACCGAGTAAGTGGTTGACGCTGAGCGTGTAGCGCCTGGTGACCCGGTTCAGCTCGGCCTGGCTGAGCGCGTGTGGGTCGAGCTGAATACCGCCCTTGGCGCCGCCGAACGGGATGTCCAAAAGCGCGGTCTTCCAGGTCATGAGCGACGCGAGCGCCCGGACCTCATCGTCATCGGCTTGGGGATGATAGCGAAGGCCGCCCTTGTATGGGCCGCGCGCCGCGTTGTGCTGTACGCGGTAACCGGTGAAGACCTCGATGCGCCCGTCGTCCATGCGCACCGGCAGCGACACCTTCAACTCCCGCCAAGGGGCTTCCAGCATCCGCCGCATGCCTTGGGAGAGCCCTAGGCTTTCCGATGCCCTATGCAAAAATAGGCGGACGTCATCTTCGGCACGGCGCTTTGGGAGGTCGGTCACGGTGAGCTCCAGGGCTTCAAGAATGAGGGTGGCACACGGGAGCAGGATACCACGCGGACTGGCGCCGGCCTGAGAGGGGCCCTGGCAAGCTGGGGGCGTCCCTGCTTGCCTGCCCCAGTCGCCGCCGGCCCGAGCTCAGATGCTTGACCGCTCTTGGGCGATTCGCTTCGGCGGGCGTGCGAAGAACAACGCCACTATCACCAGCAGGAACGCCACAAAGAAAATCTCGAAGGCAAGGGTGTAGCTCTTCGTGACATCGCGAAGATACCCCGCTAACACCGGCCCCACGGCCCCGACAGGGCCCGAGATGACCTGGGCCATGCCCCTTATCGATCCCAAGTACCGCCTCCCGAAGTAGTTGGCGAAAAGCAATGTCTGGGAGAGGGTCCACCCTCCAACTCCGAGGCCGAAGAGCAGCGCAAAGAGCACCGCCATTGGAACGTTGTCCGCGAAGATGAGGGCGACGATAGAGGATGCGGTGAACGTGGTCGCGAGTATTGAGCCAGTGCGTACATGGAATTTGTCCATGAACACTCCCCAGCCATAAGCCGAGGCCGCCGCCGTCCCCGCAAAGAGAAAGACGAACACGCCGGCGAAGGCACCTCCCACACCACGGTCTTGCAAGCTGGCTACCGCATGCAGGTTGACGGCCGTCTGGGCGAATACCGCAATCATGGTCGCCAAGATAAGGAGCCAGAAAGCTAGAGTCCTGCGCGCTTCTGCAAGCGTCCAAGAGTCCTCCGCCACCTTCGAATTGGGGGTCGGAGAGGCGTTACTCGCTTGAGAAAAGGTCGATGCCGCTTCGGGTAAGTCACCGTCGGGGAGCAGCCCCAGGTCTTCGGGGCGGCGCCTGATGAATAGCCAGGCTGGGATAACAATCAGCACAAACCAAATGACGGCGAGGACGCCGTACGCATACCGGTAACTCAGAAAGACGATGATCGGGGAGAGGAAAAGCGGAAATATGGCCTGACCCGCGCGCAGGCCGATGCCAAGGAACGAGACAGTCCTCCCCCGCTTGCGAATGAACCAGTTGGACACTGCAACGGACGTGCCAAGGTTGACGCCTGCGAGCGCCGCGGTGCGCCCGATGCCGAAGAACACCCAGAACTCCCACACCTGCTGCATCAGCGCCAGTCCAACGAGCGCTCCGGTAATGATCATACCTGCGGCGACGACAGAGACGCGGGCGCCATAGCGGTCAAGCTGCCTGCCTACAATAGATGAGAGCAGGGAGCCGAAAAGGCTGCCCACCGTGAACGCGATGGAGAGTTGGGCCCGTGACCAGCCCATCTCGTTCCCGATTGGCTCCACGAAGACGGACAACACCGGTCCGTACATGGGCACCTGGGCAAAGGAAACCAAGACTGACGTCCAGACCACTGCCCAGCCATAGAAAACGCCTTTGAAGGGCCAGTAAAAGGGGATCGACGAAGTTTTAGAGACGGTCGGGTGCATGAAGGACGGTATCACCTAAGGGAAGATGACAGGGCTGTCGCCCTGTGACTGCGGCGTTCTGAATCCTATGCCTTGCGGGACTGTCGCGCCATAGCTCTACACTCCGCGGATGTGCACTCGAAGCTCCTATGGACTGAAGTCCCCCACAAGTGACGGCCGTTGACTAATGCCGATGCCATGATGGACACGTGTTCCACATGGATCAACCGTGGCGGGCGGCGCGGAGCCAGGACTCGATGATCTTCGGGTCTCGGTTTTCAATGGCGGCACGCACCGCTAACGTTACCTCGGCCGGAGAGTCAGTACGGGGGTCTCCGGCGTAAATGATTGGCGCGTGTGCCGGGCCTTCGACGACGGACAGCGCGTCGATCGCTGGAGCGAACTCGTGCTGGTGCTTGTGCGCGACGGCTTCTTTCCGCACCCAGCGTCGGCCGGCACGGTCGAAGACGAGCTGCGGCTCCCCACCCGTCGCTTTCAGCAGCTCGTAGATGTGCGTCACCTTGTTGTACTGCTGCATCAGCCGCACCGCTGCCGCCACGCGCTCCTCGGGGCCGATGTCGAAGATGCCACTTTCTTTCAGCTTCCTCTTTTCTGGGGGGCGCAGGACAGAAAGTAGCTTAGCCATCCGTCCGTTGCCATCAGAGTCCGCGCCATCGATCGGCGAATCGAGCTCGCGGAAGCCGGAAAGGACATCCGGCGGATGCCCGACGGCCCACCCCTCGTCATCCTCATCGAGCCCGAGGACCATAGCCTGTGCGTGGTAGCAGTCGTTGGTCCAGGTCGGCAGCGCCCGCATGGCCCTCCCGCGTAGCTGTTGCCACGCAGTCACTTCGCGGGTCGCCGTGGCATCTATGAGAATGTTGGGAAGGAGGACGTTCCAGCCGGTGCGTGCCCACTGGCTCACAATCACCATGTCGAACGTCACGTCGGGAGAGTCCACCAAGCGCGAGACGAGGTCGTACATGAGCTGCTTGCGCCGGCCCATTGGCATCCGGATAACTCTGAAAGAATGACGTCGGCCGCTCGCTTGCTGAAGCTCCGCGACACGGGCGTCGCGCCACCGGTCAGCAAGCGATTGATAGTCGAAGAAGGTGGTGAGCAGCCCGCGAAGGTTGTGGTTGCGGAGGGTAAGCCTCCGGCGCAAGTGCCCCGCCGCTTCCTTGTCCACCCCTGAACGCTGATGCCCAAACTGCCGGCGGACAGGCCGAAGCACGTGCTTTGCGAAGCCCCGGACGCTGGGAGGTGCGCCCTGCCTCACCAAGGCCGTATATGCATCCAGGGCCTTCTCCCACTCGTCCTCGAAGCGCTTTGTCGCGAATTCGCTGAGCCCGAGCCCGGCGACGAGGAGGTCCGCCATCGCGGTGCCAACTTCCTGGTTCATCAAGGCATGCTCGATGTAGGCGACCACCTTGCCGGGCAGGCCCCCCGCTCCATCGCCAGGCCCGCCGCCAATGTCAGGGATATATATCTCGCTTCCAAGGGCCGCGATCGGCACGAAGCTCGGATCGCCCAATGCCTCGGCGAAAAGGCCGGCTACCCCGTCGAAACCTGGGGTGGCGAGCCCTTGCTCCCAGCGAATACGCTTCCCCCGGTCGAAGACGATGATGCCGCTTACCCGCCGGACCGCACGCTCCGCCTCGATCACTGCCTTGATCGCTGCGACCCGCCCTTCGCCCATGTACTGGTACCAACTCCGCATGGCCTCGTACGAGCCAGCAAGCGTCGTAGCGAGCGTGAGTTTGGCCTCGCGGATTCGCTTCGCCCTCGCCGTTTCGGCTTTCGCCCGCTCCAGGCGCCCAACGTCCAGCGTAGTCCCGAGACCTTGGACGTGGAGCGCCTGAACGACATCTGGAATGAACATCAGATCTGCCAGGCCTGCCCGCACTGTCTCCGCTTCCTCAAGCAGGTCACGTAGGCGGTCCTGGACCTCGGGCGGGACTAGGTCGGCGTCCGTCTTGCCCAGCGCCGCTTGGACAATCGTGATCATGGGTAGGTCCGCGAGGCCGACGTTCGTTGCACTGCTCCATTGCTCCAGCCGCGCCAGCAGGACGTCTCTGGCCTCTTCGCGGCCGCCGTACAGATCGAGAAGACGGAAGCCTATTTGTCGTTGCTGCGCCGGCGGCACGGTGTTGAACGCAGCGATGACGGATGTTGGCCCGGCCAGTTCGATGAACCGGCGGACGATATCCTTGTACCGGTCCAGCAAGTCTCGGATGGCGCGCTCACGACTCGAATATGCGGAGGGCAGGCCGAACTCGGCGTACGGGGCAACGAACCCCGCCGCCACGAGGTCAACCATCGGCACCGAATGGACCAAGCGGAGGCCAAGGGCCGAGAACCGCTCCCGGAACGCTTCGCCCGTGCCGGTAAACCCTATCAGCCCCTCTATCTCGTCTCGTTCTAAGGCAAGCACGAGCCTTCTCACCGCCTTCGCCGTCGCCGAGCCAAGGTCGTCGGCAACTTTGTGGACCTCGTCAAGGATCACCTCGCGCACGCCATGCCGCTGCAGCAAGACGCCAACGGCATCTTCGCCGATCGCGTCGCCATGGTGTGCCGCTTGCGCGAGTCCGGCGTAGGTCATGACAACGACCGCGGGTATCTCGCCGGTCCTTCGCACGACATCGGTGAAGTCCATGGGCGAGCCGGCGAAAACGAGTTCCGGAGGGAGGTGGAGGCCGAGGGGGCTGTAGCACAGCTCGCGCACCCACTGCTGCTGGTAGTTGTTGGTGGGCACGAGCACCAAGAGTGACTCGCCCGGCTCCAGTGAGCCGAGCCAGTCCTGGATGCACATCAGCCCCACCATCGTCTTGCCGCTGCCTGTCGGGGCCTCCACGGCCACGCCTCTGTAGCCATAGCCGCGGAAAATGGCGTACGCCTCAAGCTGATAAGGGCGCGGGATGCCGGAATGTATGAGGTCCCGGTGCTGCCAATGGCGCTGCGACGTCCGGTGCACGTCCTGGAAGTCGATGCTCGCATCGATGAAAAGCGCCGCGTTGGCCTCGCTGAGCCCGGTGATCGAGACGAAGGCCTCCATGAAGGCCTCGGGGCGCGCCGTCACATGATCGAGGCGCTCGAACCCCGCCGCGGCGAACCGACGTTCGAGATCGGGCCCCAGCAGGCTGCCCATGATCCCCTCTGCCATGCGCAGGTCGAGGAACAGGGTGGCCGTCCGCCGGTATCCTTCGTCATTCCTGACCAGCATGCCGCGTTCCACCAGCCTGTCCAAGCGTGGCGTCACGTCATCGAGGTCGAGCGTCCCGAGAAGCCGCATCGCATTGATACGCTCGACCACTGCCTCGGCCGGCAATCGGCCGGTGTTCTCTTCGAACACGCTCACGATCAGCCCGAGGACGTAGAGGTCGTGCATGGCCTCGGTGACTGGAATCGCCAGCGGGATGACCCGAGGCGCCTGCACGTGCATCGACGTGACCACCGAGTCGAGCAGCAGCAGGTTCCGCAGGGCCGCCCGCACGAGCACATCGTTGCGTTCCTCCAGCGCGTGGGGAAGGATGACCAGCGTGTGCGCGTAGTAGTGCGTCGCGATGAAGTACGCGGTCAGCATTTCCTCCACGTCGCCATCGTGGTAGGCGTCGGCGAACTTGTTCCAGACATAGTCGCACAAGCGCTGGGCGTTCCAGTATTCATGTGGAGGTCCAAGCGAAAGATGCGATGACGTCATCGTTGCCGATGCCTCGTGCCGAAGTAGGCGTCGTCGTTGAAGGGCGGCCGTTGGCTCGTACTGGAGCCCCGCATCGAGTCTACGCTCGGCGCTGGAGCTGTTCCATCGCGCTATCAACGCCTATCCGAAAACCGTTCGCCCTGAGGTCCTCGAAGGGTCGCTCTGACGGCTTTCGGATAGGCCCTAACCTCACCATATCGAGCAGCCGGTCTCGCATGCGCGGCGGTCTTGGCTACCTGCGCCGGACGCGCCCCTGGAGCGCCAGCAGGGCAAGAGTGATGCTGACAATGCCCATCCCCGCAACGGCCAACAAGGCGTAGAGGATTTCGTGGAAGACCCAACCGTCGGTGATGATGGACCGGAGACCTCCCAGCAGGTAGGTCGTGGGGTTGAACCGTGCGACAGTGGCCATCCAGCTCGTCAGCGCATCTAGCGGGAGGAAGGCCGTGGTGAGAAACGAGAAAGGGAAGAACAGCAGGTAACTGGAGTTGACCGCGGCTGGATTGCCCGTCTTGAGCGCAATGGCATAGGGGAAACCGGTGTAAGCAAGTCCCCAAAGGCCTCCTATGAGAATGAAGACTATCATGCCCAGTATGCCTGTCTCGAACCGGACTCCGACGATCAGCCCCAGCGCCACTACCGGTATGGCAAGGGCGATCACCAAGGCTAGGTCCGCCACCATCAGCCCCAGGAGCATGGCCAGCCGGTTCACCGGTGTGAGCGCGAGGCGGTCGAAGTAGCCGCTTTGAATGTCGATGACCAGGACGTTGGCCCGGGATACGCCCGTCACGGCGAAGACGATGGCCACCGGGAGCTGGAAGGCCTTGTAGTCCAGACCGGGAAGTCGCCCGGCCAGGTTCTGCAACGCGCCGACAGTGACAACGAAGAAAAAGAGCGGAATGATCAGCGCGGGAATCACCGATTCTGGGTCTCTCGGAATCGAACGCAATGCCCTGCCCGCCAGGCTCAGGACATCGCGTGCGAAACCGGCCCTCCTCGGGGCCACCGTCACCCGTGCTGCCGCAGTAGTCATCGGACTGCCTCTTCCTCGGACTGCTCCGCGCGTTCATCGCGCTGGAGCCTAGCGCCCGTGACGCTCAAGAACACGTCGTCCAGGGTGGGCGTGCGCAAGGTGATCTCTTGCACGCTGACGCCGGCCGCATTCAGCGCCAACGCCACGTTGCTGATGGACCGCGCCCCATTGCGCACGCGCACGTTCAGCTCGTTGCCGTACGCGTCGACACGTTCCACGCTTGAAATACCTGCAAGGGCCTGCCTGGCTTCGTCGCTGCGTCCCTCGCCGACGCGCACGACAATGACATCGGCGCCGATAGCACGCTTGAGCTCACCCGGCGTTCCCTCCGCCGCAATCTTCCCCCGGTCGATGATGCCCACCCGCTCCGCCAGCGCGTCGGCTTCTTCCAAATACTGTGTCGTGAGGAATATGGTGACGCCCATCTCGCGGTTGACGCGCCGGACCTCTTCCCAGACACGGGCCCGGCTGATGGGGTCCAGGCCGGTCGTCGGCTCGTCCAGAAACAGCAGTTCGGGATTGTGTACCAGCGCCGCCGCCAGGTCCAGCCTCCGCTTCATGCCGCCGGAGTAGGTCCCGATCTGATGGCCCAGCGCGTCGCCGATGTCCATCAGCGGTTTGAGATCCGCGATCCTTTGCTTGATGGCCCGCCCTGAAAGGCCGTAGAGCCGGCCCTGGAGCTGGAGCAGCTCCAGCCCCGTTTGCTTGGCGTCCAGCGCGGCCTCCTGTAGCGCCGCGCCAATGCGCATGCGGACCTCCACCGGCTGGTGCACCACGTCGAACCCGGCCACCTTCGCCGATCCGCCCGTAGGCAGGAGCAGCGTGGTCAGCATGCGTAGAGTGGTGGACTTGCCCGCGCCGTTGGGGCCGAGGAACCCATATATCTCGGCCTTTCGCACGGACAGGTCAATGGCGTCCACGGCACGGAAGTCGCCGAAGCTCCGCGAAAGCCGCTCGGCCGCCACTGCAAGGTCGGTCAAGGAAGGGACTCCAAGCTGGCATGGCCGCGCAAGCAAGCGGCCCAAGCCAGAATAGCATTGTCACGCCCCACGGGCTACAACGGACCGGGTTGGATGCATGATCACAGCAACTGGACCGTATGCATCGCCCGGAGCGGACTGCATCCCATCGCGGACGGTGGTCCTCAAGCAGGCCACGGCCTATCACATGCATTGGACCAGCGGCCAGGGCATTCCTCGCTAGATGGATAACGCTATCGATTTGGCGGTATTTTGGCTGTTTCGGAGCAAGCCATTTCTGGCCGTCATGGGCTGAAAAGCAAAATTTCGCTGAATGCCAGCGAAATCCCGCGAGTGATATTTTACCGTGGTTGCCATTGTCGCGGTAGATACGGTTGTCCATTTGGCAATGGGAGAGAGGGACGCTCGGCCAGCGGCGGCGCCTCCTTCGACAAGCCAACGGATCCCGCGCTACGTAGCATGCGCCATGCACGCCCCGTTGTGGGCCAACGGGGGAAAAGGCTGGTTTAAGGCCGATCTAGGGTCACGAGGACGGTAGGTTCGACTGCCCCCCCATCTCCGCCGGGAACACCGGGTGTGTTGTTCCCGTGAGGCCCCTATGCTCACGGATGGCCTATCCCGCCCCATTTCGGCCGTTTCCACACGCAACTGGCGGCCCTGCCTCCAATGCATCTGGTAATCAGGTTGTGCCCGCAGAAGAGGTTGCGGGGCCAGCAAGTGAGTGTGCAGAGCGTTCGGTTTCGTAGAGCGCGGCCAGTTCGGGGCTCCGTCCCAAAGCCGTAAACATGATTGACGTTGCTGGAGTACCGCAGTAGATTAGCGCCACTTGCCTCACTACACCAAATCCAGCTCGTCGACAATGGCTGGAACAACGATGGATGGCGCCCGTGTTCTCTAAGGAGGCGACGTATGCCGGTCACAGTGATTGATGCCGATGCCCACGTACTGGAAACCGAACGTACCTGGGATTTCATGTTGGAGACTGATCAAGCTTATCGACCTACGGTGCTCGTTCCCAAGGACCCAGACCCGATCCGGGACGAGTATTGGTTCGTGGATGGCAGGGTGTTCCTCAAGAGCAGAAATGTCGGCCTGGACACTCCAGAGGCCGCACGGGAAGCAGCAGACATCAAGGCCCGGCTCGCTCACATGGATGAGCTAGGAGTCGACATCCACGTCCTGTATCCAACGATATTCTTGTTGCCGCTGACACCCCACCCCGAGGTGGAGACGGCACTTGTTCGTGGCTACAACCGCTGGTTAGCTCACATTTGGAAAGAGGGTGAGGGCCGTCTTCGCTGGCCAGTGCTGGTCCCCATCTACGACCGAGAGGCCGCGCTTCAAGAGCTGCAGTTTGGAAAAGACCACGGTGCGTGCGGCGTGTTTATGCGCGGCACCCAGGGAGACCATCGGCTCACCGACCCCTGGTTCTTCCCCGTGTACGAATTGGCCAGCGCGTTGAATTTGCCTATCTGCATTCATGCGGCGACCGGGAACTTCGCATTCAGTGACTATTTCAGGCGTGATTCTGGCTTCTCCACCTTCAAGCTGCCTGCCGTCGGAGCTTTTCACGATGTCGTCATGAAGGGAATGCATAAAATCTTCCCCGATCTCAAGTGGGCCTTCATAGAGGTCAGCGCGTCGTGGATACCTTACGCGATGAACGACCTTTCCCTGAGATTTGCGAAGCGCGGGATGCCCTGGCCAGGGCGTGAACTTCTCGAAGAGCGCAACATTTTCGTTGCCTGCCAGACTGCTGATGATCTCGATTACGTCGTCGACTGCGCGGGTCCCGATCACCTCGTCATCGGGACTGACTATGGTCATGCCGATACGGCGACCGAAATTCAAGCCCTCCGAAACCTTCGAGAGAAAGGCGATTTGGACTCGCAGGTGCTGGACTTGATTCTCTGCGACACCCCCAAGCGTCTATATGGCCTGTGATGACGTTGGGGCAGACGCCTTGTGTCATGAGGCCGATCGCGCTGCCCTGCGTGGCATCGACCAGCGCTGAGCCATCAATATCGCGATAAAAGCGGGAACAGCCCTTTCTTGAGGAGGCACATGGTGGGCAAGAAGGCGTTAGTTTGGTTAATCGGAGCCGTTGTCGCTTGCATCGCTGCAGCCGCCTGTGGGGGCTCCTCACAGCCGACTGCTACTCCTACTCCGACCCCCATGCCGACTGCCACGAGCAGCGGTTCAGGGGCAACTGCCACGTCAACCCAGTCCTCGTCGTCGTCCGCATGGAATCAAATCGTCCAGAAGGCTAAGCAAGAAGGCACCGTAACGGTCTATGGGACCGGGGATCTTCGGGGAACTCAGGGCGCTCAGATTGCCCAAGCGTTCGAGCAAGCGTACGGCATCAAGGTGAACGACGTCGCTGGAGCAGGCAGCCCCACGTACCAGCGCATTCAGCAGGAAGTCAGTGCGGGTGCCACGTCCGCAGACCTTGCATTCCTCTCCCCTCCATGGCCGGCCACCTTCCAGCAGGCCGGTTTGTATCAGTCTATAAGCGGAGAACCGTTGCCCGTATTCAGCGAGCCCGCGAGCACTTGGAAAATCGACCCTCGAGCGTTGAATAGCAACGGGCTATACGTCATCACGACGTTCTCGGAGCCCAATGCACACGTGACGGTGAACACCAGTCTGCTGTCTCCTTCAGACTACCCGACCAGTTTCGCCCAGCTCGCCACTGACCCCAAGTACAAGGGCAAGATCATCGTCGATGATCCTCACACTACCCAGGACCCAGCCTTCCTGTGGATGCAGTGGGGGTATGTCGGCAACGCGTACAGCCTGCAAGACTTATGGGACATCTATGTGAACCAGAAACCGTTCGTCGCCTCAGACCCTGGAACTGAAATCACCGCCCTCACGGCGGGGCAGGGTGCGATCATGCTGGGAGTGTGGGCATTGACGAACGCTGCGGGGCAAGGGGCGCCAATCAAACCGTTGCGATTCGCGGACGCCCCTACCATGACCAGCGTCGACACGATTGGCATGGTCAAAGGCGCAACCCACCCCGACGCAGCCCTGGTGTTTATCAACTGGCTCTTGAGCAAGGACGGGCAGCAAGCCCTCAGCCAAATCGGGCTCTACGAAGGGATTCGCCATGACGTTCCGAGCGGCCTCCCGAGTGTTCTCGCAAACCCAGTAGTGGTCGGGAACGGAAACAGCCCCGAATACGTGGTGACGGCCGAGCAGGCGCAACTGCCCGCCTATATCTACAAGGACGCCAACAGTGCGTGGCTAGGGCTCACGTCCAACATAGGTCTCAGCGACTTCCAGAATGCGGTGAACGGCAGCGTCGCCAAATGGGAGGCCCAAAACGGGTCCCATCGCCAAGGCGTGCCAGCAAAGTGAGCGCCGAAGATGTCATTCATGTGTACGAGAGGTTGTTTCGTACGAACCCATGACATAAGTGGGTCGTCAGTGAAAATTCGCGTCACCCCGGCACCCAGTCCGTCCGAAGACCCCCTTCGAGAGCCTCGGAGCGAATGCACTGGAGGGCGAACGCGCTTGGGCCAACGACATTTCTCTGGCGGCTTGACTAGGCCCCAGTAGGCTCGAAATGTGGGGCAGCCTAGCAAATCATCGTGTGAATAACCAGAGTCGCCGGCGAGGTGTCCGTGAGCGAATCTCAACTACGTGACTCGTTTTACAGGAGAAAATCGAAGGCTCCGATAGACCCAGGAAGATCCACTTTGGGGCGCACAAAAACGTTACCTTATGAACCCTCCAGTTCTAGGGCCAACTCACGAACAGCCGGGGGATTCCCGTTGGGCTAGCAGGACAAGACAATGGGAACTAGCGCCTCGCCCCGCCGACACGAACGCCGACTCCCCGGCAGGTGGGTAGTGGGACATCAAAGTCCTATGGGCACCGTAGACCCAGCCATGCCTTGGCTTTGGGTGGAATCCGTGAAGGCAGGCTCAGTGGTGTAGCCCTCTAGCTGCCCCAGCTTCCGAAGGCCTGGGGGAGTGCAATAACGGCGCCGCGCTGGCGAGCGCGCAGGCTGTTCGCCCCTGCGGCAGACGCGCCCTCGTGGTACGCGCTCCCCCTGCCGGCTGCTTGCTGCCACAGACCCTGGCCCACACTTGCCATGCCAGATGGCTGGAGTTATCGGCCCTGGTGGCTCACCACTCACCCCTATTCCCCTCAACGACCTTTCGCGGTATAATAGTACATACGTTCTCTCTGCCATTCTGATGGCAAAACATCACTTTGCTGGCATCCAGCGCGTCATTGCCTGAAAACGCCTCCCTGAAAATCGCCGTAGAAGTGATGTTTTCATATCACTATGGTGCCAGGCCCATAGCCCCTATCACGCTCCAGGAGGCCGTCATGCGACCCAAGACCCTTGCCCTCAATCGCCTTCGCACCCTACCACCTTCTCCCTCTCTGCTCACTGCTTACCGCTTGCTGCTTACTTGGCCGCGGACGGCCGCGTTGACGCTCCTTGCCGGGCCGAATAGACTCCGCCTCGGACTCACGCCGTCTTCCTCATTTCATTACGCAAGGCCTGCGCGCGCCCAACGCGCGTGAGGGCCAAAGAGGGGCCCATGGCGCCGGATACGCAGCACGGTTTCAGCGGCAGCGGCCGCAACATCGTCGAGGAAGAAGAGCTCCACCTCACCAGCGTGGGCGTGGACATCGGCTCGTCCACGTCGCACCTGGTCTTCTCGCGATTGACCTTGGAGCGGCGTATCACCCGCTACGTCATCGTGGACCGGGTCATGCTGCGTGAGTCGGAGATCCTGCTGACGCCCTACGTGGACGATGGCACGACCATCGACGCCGAGGCGCTGGGCAAGTTCATCGACCGCCAGTACCACGAGGCGGGCCTCAGTCGGGATGAGATCGACACGGGTGCGCTGATCCTGACGGGCGTGGCGGTGCGCCGCCGCAACTCACGGGCCATCGGCGAGCTCTTCGCCGAGGAGGCCGGGAAGTTCGTGGCGGTGAGCGCCGGCGACGGACTGGAGGCGACCATGGCCGCCTCC
>JBJKQC010000156.1:0-3026 GCA_046705745.1 Dehalococcoidia bacterium | reverse complement strand
CTCCAGCACCTCATCCGGAACGTAGAACGGCTCCAGGGAGGGATAACCCAAGCGCTCTTTTGTCTGCCGGACATTGTCTTCGCCCAGCGGCTTGCCATGGGCCTCGGAGGAGTCTTGCAGCGGGCTGGCGTAGCCGATGTGCGAATCTTGGACGATCAATGAAGGCCTGTCATGTATTTCCTGGGCCTCCTGAAATGCTGCTTCCAGCGCGTCAAGGTCATTGGCATCGATACCCTCCCGCACGTGCCAACCATAGGCGCGGAAGCGGGCGGGCACATCTTCTTGAAAGGTGATGTCCGTGGGCCCGTCGATGGACACTCTGTTGCGGTCGTACAGGTAGATCAGCCTGCCCAGCTTCAGTGTCCCGGCCAGGGAGGCGGCCTCGTGGGAAATACCCTCCATCAGATCGCCGTCGCTACAGATGGCGTAGACGTAGTGGTCGAAGATCGGGAATCCCGGACGGCCGTAGCGGGCGGACAGGTGTTCCTGGGCAATGGCCAGGCCTACGCCCATGGCGAACCCCTGCCCAAGTGGGCCGGTCGTCACCTCGATGCCGGGCAGCAACCCCGCCTCCGGATGGCCCGGCGTCCGGGACCCCCACTGCCGGAACTGCTTGAGGTCGTCGAGCGTCACGTCGTAGCCGAAGAGGTAAAGGGCTGCATATTGCGCGGCGCAGGCGTGTCCGGCGGACAACACGAACCGGTCCCTGCCCAGCCAGGAGGGATCCTTGGGGTTGTATCGCATGATCCGTCGCCAGAGGAGATAGACCGCGGGGGCGATGCCCAGTGGAGTCCCTGGGTGCCCGGAGTCCGCTCGTTGGACCGCGTCGATACTCAACACGCGGATGGCGTTGACGCTGAGGAGATCAATGTCTGTGTAACTCACGGCGTTGAGTACTTCCCCCTTCCACAATGCTTTACGCTTCCATGCTCTCACTCGATGCAGCGGTGTCAACACACAGCACGCCTATGAGAAACGCCACGACCTTCTTCACGATTCTTTCACGCCGTTAATCTCCTCTTTCACACACGGCGCACAGGCACCACGTAGCCTCCTCGCTAACGGCAGCGCGGTCATTGCAGCCCTGCGGCCGCTAGGTGCATCAGGAAAGGAGCTGTAATCGGATGCTGAGCATTCAGGAAAACGAAAGGCTGACTCGGGTCGGGGCAGGCACCCAGATGGGGGATCTCTTGCGGCGGTATTGGCTCCCATTCCTTATGTCCGATGACTTGCCTGAGCGGGATGGCGAGCCCGTTCGCGTCACGCTGCTCGGCGAGCCGCTCCTGGCCTTCCGCAACACCGACGGCAAGGTGGGCCTTGTCCAGCGGAACTGCCCGCATCGATGGGCGGACATGTTCTTTGGGCGGAACGAGGAGAATGGCATCCGCTGTACCTACCACGGCTGGAAATTTGACCTGACCGGCGCCTGCACGGATATGCCGACTGAAACGGACGAAAGCTCCTACAAGCACAAAGTCTGGATCACGGCATATCCCGTTGTGGAGCAGGGCGGAGTGCTCTGGGCGTACATGGGCCCAACGGATGCGCCTCATGAAATGCCGGAGTTCGAGTACTTCCGCGTGCCGGAGTCTCACCAGTTTGTCTCCTGGAACCGGCAGGAGTGCAACTTCGCACAGGCTATCGAGGGCGGGATCGACTCGGCCCATTCCAATTTCCTCCACGCTTCGCTGGACGCCTATCGGATGACCGAGGCATGGAAGGAGCAGGGCAAACGCACGGGCAACCTCCGAGACTTGTACCACGCCCGTGACCAG
Source organism: Dehalococcoidia bacterium (assembly GCA_046705745.1). Classification (GTDB taxonomy): domain Bacteria; phylum Chloroflexota; class Dehalococcoidia; order Lucifugimonadales; family Australimonadaceae; genus JBJKQC01. The sequence goes on along the minus strand of JBJKQC010000156.1, from coordinate 1,251 downwards.
CACCCGAAGTTCTTCGCCGAGGACACCGATTACGGCGTGGCCACCGGCGCTCGTCGTGACACCGGCGAGGGCCAGTACTACTGGCGGTTCAACCTCTTTCTGATGCCCTTCTACACCATGCCGCCGTCCGACCCGAAGCAGAAGTTCTTCCACGCCTTTGTGCCACTGGATGACCACACCACGGCGCGATGGAGCTTTGTCTGGAACATAGACCGCCCCATCACGGCCAGCGAGCGGCGCCTGTGGCGTCGAGGCTACGGCATACACTCGGAGCTGCGGCCCGGCGTCGAGCATCGGCCGGTGCGTAGCATGGAGAACGACTACCTCATTGACCGCACGGACCAGAAGCTCTTCAGCTTCACCGGCATCGGCATCCTCGCGGACGAGGACTACTCGGTCCAGGAAGGTATGGGACGAATTACTCCTCGCCATATGGAGCGACTGGGGACGACGGACGTCGGCATCATCAAGGCCCGTCGGCGCTTGCTCCGCGAGGCCAACGCCCTGCAGGACGGCGAAGAGCCCTACTCCGCTGGCCACGGCGAGGTCTACCACGTGCGCGCCGGAGACGTCCTCCTCCCACAGGCCGCAGACTGGCTAGCCGACCCAAAGGTCCGGGACCTGATGGCCGCGACCTGGTAGAGGAGGGCAGGGGAGGCGCAAGCGGAGGCCCCTGAGGTCTTTTGATTTCTGGTGCCGTCCTTCCTGAGCGCGAAGCGTGAGGATCTTTCTCCGAACGCGGAGCAGTCGAAGACCCTGCCATGGGCCTGTCGAAGCGATGAACGAACGCGTTGCCACGGGCTTGGACTCGTTTGGCAGACTGCGTCCAACCGGGCAATCATCGAAAGACATTGGGGCCTCTGCTTGCGTTTCTCTTCGTTCCGGCTAACCTTTCCGGCAACGATTCGCTTCAAGGAAAGGAGGCCTCTCATGGCACGGCTGCGTCACATCGCCATCGCAACGGAGGACCTGGAGGACACGGTGCGCTTCTACAAGGAAGGTCTGGGGCTGATGGAGGCCGGCAAGGTGAGCTCGCCGCTGGCTGAGGGCTACTACCTCACCGATGGCCATGTCAACATCGCGGTGCTCAAGTTCAGCAGCGACGAGGCGGCGACAACAGAAGGCGCGCCGAAACACAAGGGCTTACACCACATCGGCTTCGGCGTCGACGACATGCCCCAGGCCGTAAACCAGGTCCTGACCGCCGGCGCCGTGCCCCACCAGGAGGCGCAGGTCCGCCAAGCGGTGGAG
>JBJKQC010000155.1:0-10034 GCA_046705745.1 Dehalococcoidia bacterium | reverse complement strand
CCTGGAGCGAGCGCAGCATGGCAAAGCTGCCGGAGCCGGCCCAGAGGAGCGTTTTCAAGAATGGGCGCGGCTGGGTCGCCGGCGATGGCGCTCCCGCATTCAGGGGCAGCGCAAAGGAGCGCGGCAGCTCCACCATGGGCTGAGCGCGGAGCACGGCGGTCACCGCTTCCATTTCGCGCAGGGCCGCTGCGCAGCGCCCGCATGCTTCCAAGTGCGCGCGGAACCGTGCCTCGGCTTTCGCGTCCAGGCGGCCGTCGAGATACTCGGTCAGGAGGTCTTCGTATTTCCTGTGATTGTTGAAGAAGCCTGCCATCGTTTACCCCTTCATGTATTCTGACGAGGAGCTTCTTCAGAAAGTTCCCAAAGGGACCGGAGGTGCTCGCGGAGGCGTTGGCGGCCCCGAAACAGGCGGGACTTGACCGTGCCCAAGCTTACCCCAGCAATCTCCGCCGCTTCCTCATAGTCCATCTGTTGCAAATCGACCAGCGTGATGACCAGCCGCTGGTCTTCGGGCAATCGGGCCAGCGCCTCGTGGACTTGTCGGGACGTATCTCCCTGCATGGCGTGGTCTTCCGGCGACGTCCCTGGGTCCTGCCATCGCCCACCCAAATCGCCTTGTGCGACGTAGTCTTCTAAAGAGGTGCTGCGGCGTCTGGCCGGCGACCGCAGTATGTCACGGATGCCGTTGGCAAGAATGGTCAATATCCATGAACGGAGGTTGCGACCGCGAAAGGATGCGAGGTTCCGGTACGCTGCAAAGAATGCGTCCTGGGTTGCGTCTTCCGCGGCGGATGGGTCCCGGAGCATGCGGACGGCGAGGTTGTAAGCCTGCTGCTGATAACGCTCGACGATGGCGTTAAAAGCGCCCACATCGCCTTTCTTGGCGCGCTCGACCCATTCCAGCTCAATCGGGTCCGTTGGTGGTCCGGAGGCCACGGTCACCTAAGCAAACGAAAGGATAGTCCGGCGCCCGGCCCGATAGCCTCAAGCGCGGCGTTCCAATGGTAAAGGCCCAACGCGGCGCGCTGCTATAATGGCCGCTGCTGCTTTCTGCAGCCCGGTGTTTCACGTTACATGCAATCAGCAGCAAGAGAAGCCATAGAGACCATCGCACTAGCCGTCTTCCTCGTCCTCGCTCTCCAGTTCACCGTCGGTAACTACAGGGTTGAAGGGCCCAGTATGACCCCCACGCTGCACAACCTTGACCGAGTCCTGGTGGACAAGGCCGTGTACATGGATATCAACGTAGCGAACGTTGCCAAGTACATACCGGGCTTGCACGCGCAGCCGGGGGAAGTCTGGTACCCCTTCCGAGAGCCGAAACGCGGTGACGTCATCGTGTTCAAATACCCGCTCGATCCAAAGGAAGACTTCGTCAAGCGGGTTATCGGCCTGCCTGGAGACCACATCCGCATCCAGAATGGCACTGTGTACGTCAACGGCGTGGCGCTGAGCGAGCCTTACGTCAAACTCCCTTCGTATGACACGCTGCCAACAGTGGTCGTCGGTCCGGGCCAATACTACGTATTGGGTGACAACCGCGCCCAAAGCGACGACTCACGCGACTGGGGCACAGTCCCCCGCCAGAACATCATCGGTCAGGTCATGGTGGACTATTGGCCGCCCAATGACGTCGCCACGCTCTTCATCAAGGCAGTAGGCGCGCTCGGCATCTTGGTGCCATAGTCAACCCGAGCGGCGTGTGTACTCAGTCACAAACCGTGGTCTATGACCGTTGACCCGACTTGCTTGTCGAGCCCGGCGCCCGATATTCAGCCGTGTTTGGCTGGAACAGTTCCACAAGATTCCCCGAGGGATCTTCCAGCAGTATCTGCTTCCCGCCCACTCCCTGGACCACCTCGTTCTTGAACCGGCATCCCGCCGCCCTTAAGGAGGCCATCATCGAATCCAGGTCATCCACGATCAGGTGAATGCGGTTCCAGCCACCGGGGCGTTGCTGCTCGCCCGACGGCATCGAGGCCCCGCCCCCCATTGGAGACGGCTGAGTCAGATAGATGTGCATATCGCCACGGGAGATCTCGGCGAAAGGCGGGGCAGGATGCATCTCGAGCGTGAAGCCCAGATGTCTTGTGTAGAAGTCGATGGCGGCATCCACGTCGTTGACGATATAGCGAAAGCACGCTGGCATGGCGGACCTCCTTGGGCCGAGGCCCTATCCGAAGGCCGCGCGACAGACCCATTTCACCAGCTTCGACAAGCTCTAAGCGGCCTTCGGATAGGCTACAAGTCTACTCGGACTGCTACTACCGTACCCAACGTAGGGCAAGGCCGTAGCCTTCGCCCACGCATCCGCCGGGGTGCTACGCCTGGCGCTTCTCCTGGTACTCGTACACGTTGATGCCGCGCTGTTCCTGTTGAGCAAGCATCGGCGTGAAGTTCAGACGCTCGTCCTTCGCCCCAGGGACGTGCCCGGTGATGTGCATGATCTCCAGGTCTTCCTGGCCTACCCGCTCGAACCAGTACTTGACGCCGTGGGGTATCAACACTCCCTCTTGCGGCCCGAGCTCGCAGGCGACGGTGTCGACGTCGTCGTAAAACCGTGCCTTGCCGGCAAGAACGAACCAGATGCCGTCTGTGCCTGGGTGCGCATGAAGATTGGTCTCGCCGCCGTCGGAAACGCGCTGAACGCTGACGCCGACGATCTCGGTCCTGGCGAGGTTGATCATGCCCTTGCCACGCCCCTCCCGTATGGGAGGCTTCTCATACTTGAACGGCTGAAGTTTGTGCTCAACCTTTATTGCCTCTGCCACGTCTTCGCCTCCTTTTCGACGAATTTGAGACCGACACTGACTATGGTTCTACTGAACTATACTCTCCGAAGGCCAATAGTTCTCCCCTGGTCCAGTTTTCTCCATAGGGAGCGGTCTCTCGCAGAGATTCGTTGAGGGCCGCCCCACGCAGCACGATGTTCCAACCTAGCTCCACGCCTCCTGCGGGAGGTCGTGCTTGAATTGCGTGCGGTTGGGAAAGAACTTGCGCATGTGTGGCATGGCGCCGTGCTTGACGCACTCCTCCTCGAACTCGTCCAGCACCGCCGGGTCTTCCAGGTGGTACTCGATCTGCGCACCGCCCTGGTCGATGCCCTTGTCTCCCTCTGCATCAGGCGAGATGCCGGCGATGCGGCCGAACCGCTTGCTCCCCCAGCGCAGCGCGAGATAGCGTGCCGGCGTGGCGCCGCCGTTGAAGTGCTGGTGGAACCACTCGTTCGGCGGTACCACCAAGCTGCCCGGCTGCCAGTCCACCCGAATTCGGTCCTCGCGCTTGCCGTTATTCGGCCAAAGCAGACTGTACCCGTGGCCGGAGAGGATGAACACGTGGGCTCCGGGCCCGTGCCAGTGCGCCTTCTTGTAGGTCCCCACAGGGAACTGCGAGATATGTGCGGCCAAGGAGTTATAGCCTAGCTCGAAGGTCACGTTCGAGCCGCCGGCGCCGCGGCGCGGAAGGTCGTAGAGCTTGAAGTTGACGACATCCGGGACAAAGTTCGTTTCCCAGACCTCCCGCCCTGTCTCGCTCTGCCAGAGCTTACCCTCGCCCGAAAGGTACCGTTCGTCGGCGGCGCGGTCCTCGAATTCGAAGTCGTTGTCGAAGACGAACTTGACGCTGTTGAACAAGCTCATGACCATCGGGGCCGTAGTCACAGCGCAGAAGCGGACGGGCTCCGATCCGCTGCCGTTGTGGTGCTGGTGCCAGGCGTTGATGGGGATGGAGAAAATGGCGCCGGGCCCCCACTCGAACTGCTGGTCGTGGCCATGCTGCCGCAGTGTTGTCGCGCCGCGGCCGCTGAGCACGTAGACGATCTTCTCGAACATGTGCCGTTCCGGGTTCAAAGACTTGCCCGGTGGGATCTCGCAGATGTAGCAGTCATTTGTCCTGCCGTTGCCGTCCAGGTCGATGTAGGCGCCGTTGCCGCCGACACGTGCCCACGGCCCGGTCTCGACCTTATTGAGGTCCACATAGAAGCCGGTAATGATGGGAATGCCTTCGGACTCGATGAAGGCCTGGTAGGTATCGGTCCCACGCAGCACGGGCAAGTCGGGCTTCGTCGTCGTCATCGCTGTCTCCTTATTGGGTCCGCGAATATCGGTGCAGGGTCCTAATAGATTGCATTGGGTTCTTGCGGCAGGTGCCACAACCAGACTTCGGCTTCCCCGCCGCCATTGCTAGGTGATGGCCTCCGCCAGCCGGTCGATCTGGGACGGGTCCAGCGCGGAGGGGCGGAAGATCAGCTCATCGGTCCCTAGCTGCTCATGCGCGGCTATCAGGTCTCGGACCGCCTGAACACTCGTGGGGTTATTGGTCCGGATTGACCCGCTGTAGGGCGTACGTCCGCCGTAATAATGCCCCACGGCATCCGCCACTGCCTGCTCAGCTCCCTCGCCCAAAGCGTAGGGTACCGTGGCGATGACGCGGGGCTTGCCCATCCTGCTTGCGGCACGCCAAGACTCGTCCACCTGGGCCATGATGGCCTTTACCCGCTGGGCGTCCGTGGCGGCGCCCCCAATGACATACCCGTTGGCGAACCTCCCCACCCGTGCCATCGCGCGCGGCGCAGAGCCACCGATGAGTATTTCCGGCCCGCCAGGCTGCACGGGCATGGGGCCAACGGCATAGGTAGCGGCCTCCGGCTTTTCGCCGGCCCAAATCCGGCGCATGTGGTCCAGTTGGGTCTCGAACCGCTTCCCACGGTCGTGGAAGTTGGCCCCGGCCATAATGTAGTCGTCTTCCCGGCTGCCCACCGCCAGGCCCAACGTCAGGCGGCCCTTGGAGATCACGTCTATGGTTGCGGCCTGCTTCGCCAAGACTCCCGGGTTGCGCACTGGAGCAATGAGGATGCCGGTGACCAGCCGCACCCGCTCCGTCACGGTGGCGACAGCGGCAAGCAAGACGAGCGATTCATAGTTGTTGTAGGCGATGCGGTCCAGTACGCCAAAGCTTGAGAAGGGACCGGCATCGGCGCGCATGGCCATCTCGCGGATCGTCGGCCAGCTATCCGTTGGGGTCTGAAAGGGAAGTCCCACGCCTATTTTCATCAGTTGCAACACTCCATAGGAATTCGGGTGGGCCTGCTAGGTGCCGGTGGCGCCGGTCACATCCCGTTTCCGAAAGCGCCAGAAAGCGAAGCCGGCCAAGACAAGAATATACACGAGCAGGACGCCAAACGCGTGCCACTCGGAAGGATAGGCGCCGAGGCTGCCTCCGCCACCGAAAGCACCGCCGGCCGCTCCCCCCATCCACCCGGTGGTATTCCTGCCCAACAGGTAGTCAGCCACAGTCTTGAACCAATCAAACAGTGTCAGCAGAATCGCCACGATGATCTGTTCGCCGAAGTAGTAGCTCAGCGTGATGGCCATGCCGGCGGCGGAGGACCCCGTGAACACTGTCATAAACGCGGCCAGGGCCACAAACGGGACCAGTGCGTACCACGCCTTGCCGAAGGTTATCGCCGCGTCGCTCCATCCCTGGTGCGGCACCGGTAGGGACGATGCTGGCAGGAGAGCGCCGGCTAATGCGCTGGTCGCCAGGGCGATAATCGCTATGACCACCAGCGCTCCACCTCCCAGGAGCATCAGCAGGAGCAGCTTGCCGGCCAGGTATTGCCAGCGTCCAGTTCCCCGCACCAGCACGCTGCGCAAAGTCCCCCACCCGTAGTCCGTGCCGATGTTGGACGCGGTCAGGACCGAGATGAGGATGAGGCCGAAGCTTTCAGCGATCCCAAGGGCGCCGGAAATGCTTCCCGGTAAGGTGAACTCGGCCCGCATGGCCGCGAGCCTGATCTGTTGCTGGATCTCGGCAAGCTGACACTGGCCACGCCAATCGTCGAGGGTCTGTGTCGAGGTGCCGCTTGGCACGTTGCCACCTAAGACATCACTGCAAAGTAAGGTGGCGGATCGTCCATTTTGCGAGACCGTGATGCTCGGCCCTTGGGCTTCCATATTCTTGTAGGAAAAGAAGCCCCCCCAGATGAAGACTTGGGTGAACGCAATAAGGATGAACAGAAGCACCCAGGGCATCCACCGCCGTCGCAGTTTGAACCACTCCCAGCGTGTCAGGCTGGCAACATGCGCTATCACTGCCGTGCCCCCTCGCTGGACGGTTCGAGTGCATCCCCGGTTACGTCCAAGAAATAGCGCTCCAACGAGACCTGCACCGGATGCATCTCGCTGACATACACTTGGTGTTCAGCCAGTGCCGCCGTGAGCTCCCAGGACCGCTCCGGCGCCGCTGCGACGGTGATTCCCCCGTTTTCAGCTTGAACGTGTCCCGTCCAGTCCAACGCTGCAAGCACTTCCATGGCCCTCTGGTCGTTGGTGGTCTTGAGCTGGACCACTCCCCGTTGCCGGAGCAAGTCTTGGACGCGGCCCTGCGATATGAGTTTTCCCTTGGACAGGATGGCAACGTGATCGCAGACATGCTCCACCTCATTCAGCAGATGGCTGGAAAGCAGGACGGTTCTACTGGCGCCCAAGTCACGGATCAGGTCGCGGACCTCTGCCATCCCGGCGGGGTCCAGCCCGTTGGTAGGCTCGTCTAGAAAGACCAACTCCGGGTTGCCCAACAAAGCGTACGCAATGCCCAATCGTTGCTTCATACCCATTGAATAGGTGGAAAACTTGCTGCCCTCTCGGCCTGCAAGCCCTACCTCCTCCAACAGGCGGTCCACCTCTCTCTCCGCGCCGCGCCGACTGAGGCCCTGGAAATAACGTAGGTTCTCCCACCCAGAGAGGTACGGATAGAAGGCAGGTGTTTCGACTACAGCACCGATGCGCCGGAGTACTTGACGCTGACGTCCTGATATGTCCTCCCCGAACACCCGGATGGAGCCCGATGTAGGTAAGACCAGACCGAGCAGCATGCCCATCGTGGTGGTCTTGCCAGAGCCGTTCGGCCCGAGCAGTCCAAAAACGCCTCCCTGGGTCACCTGGAGAGAAAGCGAGTCTACCGCGACTACCTTCCCATAGCGCTTCGTCAACGATTGGGTTTCGATCACGAGGTCAGGCATGCCCACCAAATGAAAGCAGTGTGATGAGGCGTTGGGAATTGAACGCTACCATAGAGTCATTGCGTTCGTGCACCGGGTACCCTCGGTCAGCGAAAAGACTGACGTACTCCTCACATCCGAACAGGCACTCTTTGCGTTGCCTTTCACATGCTCAGTCCTCGAGCGCGTACGGCCCTCACGCGGCCGTTGTAAACTACGCACCGTTGGGCTAGGCAAAGTGGATGCCTGGCCCCATTTGTAGTTTGCCTCCAGGCCAAAACACCTTACCGAGGTCGCCAGTGAACAGATTACTTAGAAGCAGCACCGATAAAGTGTTGTTCGGCGTTTGCGGTGGCATCGGCCGGTACATGGATATCGACCCCGTGCTTGTCCGAGCAGGGTTCGTGGTCCTCTTCTTCGCGGGCGGCTCCGGTCTTTTAGCGTACATCATCCTGGCCATCATCATGCCAAGCGATGCCAACGCGACGGACGCCGACTATCACGATCAGGTCGAAGGCGAAGCACCGCACCGAACGGCCCGCCAAAGAAACGCGCTGGCGGCCGTCCTCATTGTTGTGGGTCTCGTCATACTCCTGGCTAACCTTGGCGCCTTCGGGTGGGTCCACTGGGACATCGCCTGGCCGCTGATATTGATTGCAATAGGCGTAGCGATCATAGCTCAGCGGTTCAGGAGGTCGCCGTGAGCCAGGCCCCCGGTCAGGGCCCCGAAGGACTGCCGCCGGCCTCTGGCCCTGGACCTCATCGGCGCGACCGACACTCCGCCGTCCCTGTCTTCGGCATCCTGCTCGTTGGGCTGGGAGTGCTGCTCCTGCTGGAGACCATCGGCGTAGTGGGCTGGGGCATCTGGACGGAGCTGTGGCGGTTCTGGCCGGTGCTTCTTATCGCCCTTGGCGTAAACATGGCCTTCGGCCGCCGTTATCCCTGGGTGGCTGGCGTACTGGTCCTGGTTCTGATTGCTGCTTCCGTGTGGGGCGCGGCAGCTATGAGCGCCAATGGAAACGGCAACCTCGTGAGCTCTACCTACCAGGCGCCTCTGGGCAACGCGCAGTCCGCGCAAGTCTCGGTCGACTTTGGCGCTGGCACTCTTGCCGTGCATTCCCTGCCGTCTGGCTCCGATCAACTAGCGACCGCCCAGCTTAATACGCCGAGGGCGCAGGCCACGGTCAACTTAGTCCGGACCGGCTCGCAAGCTAGCCTCGAGTTTGGCTTCCCGTCAACCGGGCCGTTCAACTTCGGGACCAAAGCAAACTGGGACATCGGCTTATCACAGACACCGGCCATGGGGGTGGATGTCAAGGGAGGGGCGGCGGATATGACGTTGGACCTCCATGACCTGAAGGTCACCCAGTTGAACGTCAATATCGGCGCGGCTTCAGCGACCGTTACGATGCCGGCGAACGCCGGCATGACCGAAGCTACCTTGGAGTCCGGCGCATCCAGCATTCACATCCGCATACCGGACGGTGTAGCCGCGCGCATCACGTCTTCGTCCGGCCTCTCGTCCATCAATGTCGACACCTCGCGGTTTCCCAAGGTGAACGATGCTTGGCAGTCTCCCGGCTACGACACGGCGGCGGACCGCGTAGACATCGTGCTGAAGCTCGGAGCGGCCAGTGTTGACGTCCGTTAGAATGCGGTAGCTCTGCAAACCCTTTTGACCGCAAGGAGACCTCATGGCTGCCGGTGACATCTCGCAAGCCGCTTTCGACCGAATCGGTGACACGCTCGTCAAAGCACTGGCGGGGCTGAGCTACGACCAGATCAAGAAGCAACCGGCGGGGCCGGACAGCAATCCCATCGGCTGGATGGCCTGGCATCTGACCCGGGTGCACGACAACAACTTCTCGAACCTGCTGGGCCAAGAGCCGGCCTGGACGGCGGAGGGATGGTGCCAGCGCTTTGGCCTGCCTCCCGAGACGGGCACCGGCGGCCGCGCGACGCTTGACGAAGTTCGCGCCTTCGACCCTAAAGGCGCAGACACGCTCATCGGCTACTGGCAGGCGGCTCGTGCCCGATCGCGTGAGTTCTTGGAAAGACTGCTTGACGAAGACCTGGACAAGCCCACGCCTGCACGACCGGGTAGCGCAACGCCGCCCGAAACGTTCAAGGTGACCGTGGCGCGGGTCACGTCCGATGCCTTTCAGCACGTGGGGCAAATCTGCTACGCCCGCGGGCTTGTGGATCGTCACGGCTGGTACGGCGCCTGACCGGTGAGCCCTGAGGCTCTCGAAGGAGGTCTTCCACCGGATTGAGGGCCGAGGCCACGAGTATTTTCACTGGCCACCCGCTCAGGGCTTGTGGCTCTACCTCACTGCCAACAGCAGGTTTCGCTCCGATGGCCGTTGGTGGTATAATGACAAAGTATGCCGCAGTCCTGCCATTCCGTGGCGCCACTGACGACCTGCCTCAGTCGGCCGGGTGCTCCGCGAATAAAATTTCCGCGAATCTCGCACGGCGCCCAACCCTCCTGCCGGGCCGTGGCCTCTTGGATACGATTCCATAGCCACGCGCGTTGCGGTTGATTTGCGGGTGTTTTGCGGGTATTTTGCGGGTTGTTGCGGGTATTTTGCGGGTTGTTGCGGCTAGTGTTGCGCAACACCGCCCCTCGGTCTGGCCGGCCGCCCGGCACCCAATTCTCTGGGGCGCAGAGTCTTGGCTGAGGATCGAAAGACCCTGGCAATTGGCGGACGTCGGCCGCCATTCGCCCTGGTAGAATGCCAGGTGACCCTTCAAAGTAGGAGAACAGGATGCTGACCAAGGAACAGAATGAGCGCCTTACCAGCGTGGGCAAGGGCACGCCCATGGGCGAGCTCATGCGCCGCTACTGGCATCCCGTAGCCGCGACGGGAGAGCTGGAAGAGCGGCCGACCAAGGAGGTCCGCGTCCTCGGCGAGGACCTGGTGCTCTACAAGGACAAGTCCGGCACCTACGGCCTCATCGACCGCGCCTGCCCGCACCGCCGCGTGAACCTGGCCTACGGCATTCCCGAGGAGCACGGCCTGCGCTGCATGTA
>JBJKQC010000154.1:0-5477 GCA_046705745.1 Dehalococcoidia bacterium | reverse complement strand
CTCCTAGACATGACGCAGATGGAGGCAGGCGTCTTCAACGTCATCGCACGGCCGTCCGATTTGGCGTCTCTGTTGGCGGAAGTGCAAGCCAATTTCCAGAAGCGTGGGATATCTTCGATACAGCTTGATGTACCGGCCCAGCTGCCCAAAGTCAACATGGACCGCCGCCGTGTCCAGCAAGTGCTGGAGAACCTGCTGAACAATGCGATAGCCCATGCCAGGCCCGATTCGCCGATCCAAATCGGCGTGGACGCGAACGGCCTCCAACTGATGGTCCGCGTCCACAATTTTGGTCCGGGGATTCCCGCGGAGCGGGTCCCTCACCTCTTCCAGAAGTTCGTCAAGCCCGGTGGCCAGGGGCGTCGCTCGGGTGTGGGCATTGGCCTGGGGCTGGCTATTTGTAAGGGGATTGTCGAAGCCCACGGAGGACGCATCTGGGTCGATAGCTCTGTCGACCGAGGCGAGACCACGTTCAGCTTCACGCTCGCCATTGCCTCGGAGCAAGTAGATGGACGCCCAGTGATCGTTGCTCAACAGGCGAACCACGTTGGCAAGGTGCGCAGACCAGGTGAGCGGACGCGCGTTTTGGCCATCGATGATGAGCCACAAATATTGCGGTACCTCCAACGGACACTGAGCAGCGCCGGATACCACCCCATTGTAAGCAAGGACCCGGCCAACGCTGTCGAGCTTTTGGACACTGAATCTCCCGACCTCGTCTTGCTCGACCTCCTTTTCCCTGGGGGCGACGGATTCAAAGTGCTCCGGCAGATACGGGAGGTCTCCGGGCTGCCCGTCATATTCTTGAGCGCGGTGGATGGAGAGGCTATCGTCCAAGCCTTGCAAGCTGGGGCCGACGACTACATCACCAAGCCTTTTTCAGCTTCCGAGCTCCTGGCGCGAGTAGAGGCGGCCCTCCGCAGGCGTGTCCTCCCAGACCAAGTGGAAATCCGCCCACCATTCGCGGTGGAAGGACTCGTCGTTGACTTCAAAGACCGCCGCGTGACGGTGGACGGTAAGCCCGTCACGCTTTCCGCCACTGAATACAAGCTGTTATTCGAACTGTCTGCGAACGCAGGGCGAGTGCTGACGAATGAAGAGCTGCTTCGCCGAATATGGGGGCCAGAGTACTCGGGCGAATCTCACTTGCTACGTTCCTTCGTGCGGAACTTGCGCCGGAAGCTCAAAGATGACGCGCGCTCGCCGCGGCTCATCTTTACGGAGCGCGGCATCGGCTATCGCATCCATAAGGATTAAGTCGGTCGTGAGCGAAACGACGGTCGTGCCAGAGCGCCCGGCCCATTCATTCGGTCGAAGACCGTCGAAAGCGCAGCGTATATGGAGCCGTTCGAAGGGTCTCATTGGAACGGGCGGGCCGGCCTTCCCGAGCTTTCATTAGCCATTTACCCAAAGCAATGGCAACAGACGCGTTGTTGGCGCCAAGATGCCCGGCCTCAGTTGGTCCCCCCTGAACTTGTCCCAAGGTCGCTCCGAACGGACTGGGGCACCTCGGATTTCATCGGCAACCTGCTTGGGTCCTTCCTCTTGCCCACCGTGGTTCGCGCCCTCGTCCACGCCCTGCGCTCTTCCAGCTCAGGAAGAAAGCGGTCTATCTCCTGCTCCGTCGTCAACACGGGCTCTTTGTCGATCCCGCGCACCCAAACCAGGCCAGGCCTCAGCGGGTTGACGCGCGCCGGTATGGGCGGCGGCTCCTCGTCAAACGCCAGCTTCACATAGATGTACGGCATGTTCAGACCGGCTGCGGTGAAGAACAGGTGCGTCGTGAAAAACCGGCCTATATTGATCTCCGTCGGGTTTGGCACCCCCTCCCGGTCATAGGTCAGGTCCACCGCGAAGATGCCATGAGGATGCTCGTCCACCGCCTGGATGGAGCGGAGGGCAATCTCGTCCACCTGGGGATCGCTCACTGTGACTCCCGCGCCGGTCAGTCCCGTCACTCCGGACGGTGCACGGTCACCAAATTCCCAGTAGAGCCTCCGCCTTCCCTGCGCGACGACAAGCTCTCCGTCCTTCCAGATGGACTGCCACGTGACTGACTGAGGGCTCAGATACTCCGCCGCCGTGTATCGCCCCCACCCCTTGTTGAAGTCCAGCCATGCGCGGGCTTCCAGGGAGTCTTGCGCCGGCAGCGCCCCCCTACCCGCTGCGCCTATCACCGGACGTAGCCATACCGGCGCTCCCCAAGAGCGAAACGCCGTGTCTATGTCCTCTGGCCCGTTCACCATCGACGTCGCCGGCGTCTTCAACCCCGCCTCCGTCCACCGCCTGTTGGAAGCGTACTTGTCTTGGAGTAGGCGCACCGTTTCCTTCGCAGGCAGGAATGTCCTCGTCTGCAACTCCTCGCGGCGCTCGGAAAGTACGGCAATTTCCGGGTCGGGCTGCGCAAAGATCAGCTCGGCGCCTGTTTCCTCGGTCAAGTCACACAGGAACGGAATGTAGTCGGCATCTGCCGCTCTCGGGGCCAGGTGCCTTTCGTCCGTCTCCGCTCGCTGCAGGTAGTACTTGTTGGTGTCGATGCCTATCAGGTGAAACGGCTCGGGGGCCATGCGAAGGGAGCGCACGAAATTCAGGGCCGGGGCCCCGCCAGCTCCGGTAACCAGTATGCGTTTCATGCGACAGCCCCCTCCAGGCCGCCTGGATGGGCGTCGTTGCCCTCTGGTGCCACCTCGGCCATTTCAGCAGCAATACTCGCTGCTCCATCTGAACCATGCGCCGGGTACCCTCTGCCGATCCCCACGTACGTGAATCCCGCCTCCTTCAGCCGGGCTGGTTCGAAAAAGTTGCGTCCGTCTACCAAGTTCCGCTGCCGCATCGCGCCGGCCAGCTCGCCCAGGTCCAACGCCCTGTATTCCGGACAGTCCGTGAGCAGCAGGACCGCGTCGGCGTCGGCGGTCACTTGGTACGGGTCATCGCAGAAGGTGACATTGCCGTCCAGCACCCTTCTCGCATTGTTCATTGCCATTGGGTCGTGCACTAAAAGCTCCGCCCCGGCCGCTGCCAGTTGCCGCACCACCGCCATGGCCGGAGACTCCCGTATGTCGTCCGTCCCCCCTTTGAACGCCAGCCCCAACGCCCCAATTCGCTTCCCCGCAACATCGCCCAGCAGCGCCCGCGTCTTGGAGACCACGGACACCCGCTGCGCCATGTTGATGCGGGAGGCCGCCCGGAGCATGTGTGGCCGCACTCCGTGAGTCTTTGCCACGTGCTGCAGCGTGGTCACGTCCTTCGGTAGGCAGTTCCCGCCCCAGCCGACGCCCGCGCCGAGGAACGACGCTCCGATTGCCTGGTCGGCGGACAGCAGCTTCGCCACCTGCGTCACGTCCACGCCGATCTGCTCACAGATAGTCGCCACTTCATTGACGAAGCTCACCTTCATCGCCCGAAATGCGTTGGACACCAGCTTGGTCATCTCCGCCGCCCGATGCTCCACGAAGACGATGGGCGCGTCCAGGGGCTCGTACAGCCGGGCCACAGCCTCGGCTGCTTCCGCGTTCTCGGAGCCAATCACCACCTGGTGGGGGTGCAAGAAGTCGTATACCGCCCTGCCCTGGTTCAAGAACTCAGGGTTCGCCACTATCGCGCGCTGGCGGAGGCGTTCATCGTGCTCCGCCAGGACATGCCTGATCAGGTCCACCATACCGATAGGGCCAGTGCTCTTGTTGACGATGATCGTGTCCTCTGTGACGCTCTGCGCAAGCGCCCTCGCCGCGGACGTAATCTGGTTCATCCTTGGCTGTCCCTTGCGGTCGGGCGGCGTGTTGACGCAAATGAAAATGAAGTCCTGGTCTGGCACCGCCGAGGCGTACTCCGTAGTGAACCGGATGCGCCCGGCGTTCTCCTCCTTATTCAGGAGGTCATCGAGGCCCGGCTCAAAGAACGGGACCACGCCTTGCCGCAAGGCCGCAATACGCCCCGTATCAATGTCCAGCCCCGTGACCGTATGGCCCAACTCCGCGAAGGAAGCTATTGCCACCAGCCCGACGTATCCGGTGCCTATTACGCAAATACTGCTCATTCCGGCGGTACCTCGACTTACTCGGTTACGCGATCCCCAACTCTGCACCCTTAGCCGCATCATGCTGCGCGGGCGGCCGTCGCCGCATACCGCTCCACCGCCGAGGCCACGTAGTCGATCTGTTCGTTCGTCAACTCCGGGAACATCGGTAGCGACAACACCCGCTTCGCCTTGGTCTCCGAGATGGGAAGACTGCCCTGCCCGCCCCCGTACTGGGCATAGGGGGAGTGAAGGTGTACCGGTATGGGGTAATGGACACCGGTGCCTATCTGTTGGCTCCGCAGCCATCCCGCCAGACCGTCCCGGTCGGCCGTCTCGATGACGTACAGGTGGTATGCGTGGCGGTTTCCCTCGCGCTCCGCCGGTAGGCCCAAATCCAAGCCGTGGAGCCGCTCAGCATAGGCCTGGGCATGCCGGCGCCGGGCCTCGTTCCACCCGTCCAGATAGCGCAGCTTGACCCGGAGCACCGCCGCCTGGACCTCGTCCAAGCGCCCATTTACGCCCAGCATGACGTGCCGATACTTTTGCTCCGAGCCATGGTCGCGCAGCATTCGCAACCTATCCGCGACCTCTTCGTCGTTCGTGACGATCATCCCCGCTTCGCCATAGGCGCCCAGATTCTTACCGCAATAGAAGCTAAACGCCGCGGCATCCCCCAATGTCCCGGCGCGTTGTCCCAGGGACTCCGCTCCATGGGCTTGGCACGCGTCTTCGATCACCTTGATCCCCAATGGCCGCGCCACCTCCCAGATACCGCCCATGTCCGCCGTCTGCCCGTAGAGGTGCACGGGGAGGACCGCCTTGGTGCGCGGTGTAATAGCGGCCTCCAGGCGGGCGGGGTCCATGGTGTTCGTCACAGGGTCCACGTCCACGAACACCGGCGTAGCGCCGGCCAGCACCACCGCTTCGGCCGTGGCCACGAATGTGTGAGCGACCGTAATCACTTCATCGCCCGGCCCAATGCCGTAGGTCCGCATCAGCAGATGCAGCGCATCGGTGCCGGAGCCCACGCCCACCGCAGTCCTTGTTCCGCAGAATGCGGCGAATTCCGCCTCGAACGCTTCCACATTCAGGCCCGGGTTCAGGTGCATTCCATCGAGCACGTCTTCTATCGCCGCCAGTACCTCTTCTTTGATCACCCGATATTGGGCCTGTAAGTCCACTAAAGGCACGCGCATAAGTTGTATCTATCCTCCAAAGTGGGCCGGACCGTCTAGCACCATGGACGCAGGGACAGCCTCCATCCCCCCCACGCGCTGCCGGGTCCCTTGATTGAGAATTGAGACCGTCGCCGCCTCGAGAGTGCGGACCACCCGAAGAGCTGACTCGGCCCCGCTCCGCGGAGGAGTGCCGGAGATAATCGATTCCACGAACTCACGGCACTCCACGTTCAGGGGTTCCGGCATTGGGATGTGTGGCACGTAGACATCCCCGTACCGGT
>JBJKQC010000153.1:0-3853 GCA_046705745.1 Dehalococcoidia bacterium | reverse complement strand
CCGAGCCCTCGCCCGCGCCCCTCTCGGGGAAGCGGTAGCAGTGCCGGTAGGGCACCTCCAGCACCTGGCCGGCCCGTCCTATCTTCACCGGTCGCTTGAACTGGGCCAGCTCGGCCTCGCGCGCCTTGAGCTCGCGGTCGAAGTAAGGGACCAAGCTCTCCACCCAGGGCTGACAAAGCGTGTCGGCGTCCAATACCCAGAAACCGTTTCTCATCGCTTCCCTCCGTTATGGGGACCGGCGCGAGCTATGGAAAAATCCGCCGGACCAGCGTTGCTTTGCGACCGCCGCCATTTAGCCCTATCAACCCTGCGAAAGTCAAATCTCGTCGCGCCCCCGCTGGCCACGGACCAGGTCCTGGTCCTAGCTCGGGCCGCCAATCCCTGTCCTTAGCACTCGGGGCAAAGTGATATGAAAACATCACTTCCGCAGGCGTTGCCCCAAGGCCGATTCATGGCCGTGGCCTTGCGGACGATGGGAAACTGACGTTTTGCATCACTTTGCGTCCCATGATGCCGGACCGGTGACGGCCCCTATCCAGACGGGTATGGCAAGCGCCCAAGGAATACCGCTATGGATTTGGCGGTATTTTCGGGATTTTCGGAATGGCGATTCGTGGCCGTAGACTCCTCGCGGGCAAAATATCGCTGAATTGTTGCGTTATGCGTCTCGTGATTGCGCGCCCGATAGCGCCCCATGGGGGAGCATGCGGCAGACATGCGGTGGGGCATCGTCAACCTCGGAGTGTGCGTCCGTTGACGGACGCCAGCAGTTGCCGATGGCGCTTGCGTGGCCGTGGTGAGGAAAACAGCAAATATTATAGCATAGGATGATATGGATATAGAAGAGGTGATCTGCTTCTGGTCGCACCCCATTCCTCCTCTGCTTACCGCTCACTATCCCACACCTAGTCCATCTGCGCTATCCTTGGCCAAGCTTGACGTTGGAGGCAGCCCCGTGCTCCAGCGCCCCATCTACCAGACGGCCCTGGCATTGCTCACCTTGGCGGCCCTGGCGGGCGCCGTCTACGCCGTGGCGCGGCCTGGCGCGCCACCTGGCATCCAGGTTAGCCTGCCGCCGACGCCCACGCCCGCCCCGCCGACCACGGCCCAGGCTGACGCCGGCCTCGTCAACATCAACACCGCCTCCGCGATCGAGCTCGATGCGGCGCTTCCCGGTATCGGTCCGGTCCTCGCCGGACGCATCGTCGCCTACCGCGAGGCCAATGGCCCCTTCGCCGCTGTGGATGGCCTCATGGACGTTGAAGGCATCGGCCCCGTCACCTACGACCGCATCCGGGACCTGGTGACGGTGGGCGACTAGTCATGCCGCTCCTCGTGCCGGCTCTTGGCTTCGCCCTCGGCCTCTTCGCCGCTGCGGCGGTGGGACTGCCGCCTCTGGCCATCGTTGCCCTGCTGGCCGCCCTGGCCGGCCTCTGGGCACTCGGCCACTCCGCCGGCCTCCGCCTGGGTGTTACCGCCCTTTTCCTCGCCGCCTTCCTCCTCGGCATCCTCCGCGCTGGCCCCGGACTCCCGGCGGCACCCGATGCTCTCGCTTCGGCCTATGGCTCCGGCGTCACCCTCACCGGCGTTGTCCAAGGCCTCCCGGAAAGCGTCGGAGCCAGCGTCCGCTTCCAGCTGGACGCCGGTTCCACCGCCCAGGACCGGGGAGCGGCTGCCCAGCCAGCCTCGGGCATGGTCCTCGTCTGGGCCAACACCCTCGTTCCGCTTCAAGGCCGCCGGTTCCCCTATCTGCTCGATGGAGACGTGGTCACCGTTCGAGGGACTCTCGGCCCGCCTGAGCGCATCGACTCCTTCGACTATCCCGAGCAGCTGGCGGCTCAGGGCATCGTCGCCGTCCTTTCCGGCGCTCAAGTCCAGCAGGTGCTACCTGCCGGTGGCAACAGCCCCGCCGGCATCCTCCACGCCCTCCGCCGTGAGCTGGCTGGCGCGCTTGCTGTCCACCTTCCGGAACCCCAGGCGTCGCTCACCCAAGCCCTCCTTCTGGGCATGCGCGGAGGACTGCCCGCTCAGGTCTCGGATGCCTTCCGCCGTGCCGGCCTGGCGCACATTCTCGCCGTCTCCGGCATGCACGTCGGCCTCGTGATGGGCCTGTCGCTGCTGGCGTCTGCGGCCATCTTCGGCAGGCACCGCCGCTCCTATCTGCTTTTGCCTTTATCCCTCCTCTGGGCCTACGTGCTCCTGGCGGGCGCTCCGTCCTCCGCCGTCCGCGCCGGTGCCATGGGCTCCGTCTACCTCCTGGCCTTGGCCACGGGCCGTGCCGCCGTCCCGCTCAACGCCCTCGGCCTGGCCGCCCTAGTGATGCTCGCATGGGACCCCCGCGTCCTCTGGGACCGGGGATTCCAGCTCAGCTTCGCCTCCATGGCCGGCGTCCTCGCAGTCGGCCTGCCCCTCTGGCGCGCTTGGTCCCGTCTGCCATGGTGGGAGAAGACTGGGATGAGGGGAAAAGGGCTGCAATCAGGGGCGTGGGCCACGGCGCTCTCCGCCCTGGCGCGCTGGACCATGGCCGGCGTTCTGGTCTCGGTGGGAGCAACCCTCGGCTCGCTGCCGCTCGTCGCCTTCAACTTCGGCCAGGTCCCGCTGTTGAGCATCCCCGCCACGCTCCTGGCACTCCCCCTGTTGCCCCCGTTCTTGGTCAGCGGGGCCGTCGCCGCTTTCGTTGGCGCCTTCGCCTCCCCGCTAGGGCCCCTAGTGGCCTGGGCCCCGTCCCTGATCGGCGGCCTGCTGGCTTGGGACGCTCGGCTCTTCGCCTCCATCCCCGGCGCCGCCGTCGATACCACCGCTGTCAGTGCCGCGGACGTCTGGCTCTTCTACGTACTGGCCGCCGCCGTCTTCGCCTTTGTCTACCGGCGTCATTGGCTGCCAGCCGCCCGTTCCACCATGGCCGCCCTCTGGCGCGCGCCCGCCCGTCCCGCCCATGCCGCTCTCTTGCTGGCTGGCATGGCGCTAGTGGCCGCCGCTCCTTCGGCGGCCTCCGTGGGCCGTCCCGACGGCTACCTCCACGTCGAATTCCTCGATGTGGGCCAGGGCGACGCGGCCCTCGTCCGCACGCCCGGCGGCGCTACCGTCCTCATCGACGGCGGCCCCGACCCACGCGCCACCATGTCCCTGGTGGACCCACTGCTGCCGCCCATGCGCAAGACCGTGGACCTCGCCGTGCTGACCAGTCCCAACGCCGACCGCCTCGCCGGCCTTCTGGAGATGGCCCGCCGTGGCCACGTCCAGCGTGTGCTGGTGCCGCCCCCGGCGCAGGGCCGGGACGCATCTTGGCTGGAGTCCCTCCGCGAGACCGGCGCTCAAGTGCAGGTCGTCACTGCCGGCACCGTCGTGGACATCGCGGATGGCATCCACCTGGCCGTCCTCAGCCCACCCCTGGCATCCGGGACGGCGTCCGCCGTCAACGACGACGGCCTGGCCCTGCGCCTGACCTACGAGGACTCCGCCGTCCTCTTCACCGGCGGCATGTCCACCAGCGGCGAGCGAGCCATGATCGCCCGAGGCGGTGACCTCTCGGCCCAGGTGCTCGAGCTCGGCAACCACGGCGCTGCCAACTCCACCTCGCCGGAGCTGCTGGACGCCGTGCGCCCTGCCATTGCCGTCGTCTCGGCGGGCCCAGACAACCCCTTCGGCGATCCCTCGCCCGACGTCATCGCCCGCGCCCTCGGCTACGTCCCGCGGGCCAACCTCTTCCAGACGCCCCTCCAGGGCACTGTCCACCTCGCCACCGACGGCTCCCGGTGGTGGGCGAAGACGGAACATTGAAGGCCGCCCATGACGGCCTGGCGGCCCTCCGGCCGGCCCCTCTGGCGGGTGCGTGGAAAAGGGGTCGGGGATG
>JBJKQC010000152.1:0-5472 GCA_046705745.1 Dehalococcoidia bacterium | reverse complement strand
GCGTTCGTGTATAGTCCTCCCTGGGCCTGTTCGCGGAGCCCGGATCGCGTGGATCGTGGCCTGCCAGCGCGTTCATGGCGATAGCCGCGTCCTCCGCCGAGCGCGCCAGCGGGCCGACGTGGTCTTGGCTGTACGACAGCGGCGTCACGCCGTAGCGACTCACCAGCCCATAGGTGGGCTTCAACCCTGTTAGCCCGCACAACGCCGCCGGCCCGCGCACCGAACCTGCGGTGTCCGTGCCTAGGCCGATGGGCGCCTCGCCCGCCGCCACTGCCGCCGCTGACCCACTGCTGGAGCCGCCGGTAATGTGCTCGAGTCCCCACGGATTGCGCGGCGCGCCGTATAGCTCATGGTGCTCCGTACCGCCGTAGGCGTACTCCACCATGTTCGTCTTGCCAATGGCGAAAGCTCCGGCGTCCCGCAGGCGCGTTACCACGGTTGCGTCGTACTCCGGTACGAAGTCCTTCGTGGTCCCCGAGCCGGATGTCGTTCGGACTCCTTTCGTCCAGAAGAGGTCCTTCAGCGCCACGGGAAGACCGTGCAGGGGGCCTCGATAGCCGCCGCGATCCATCTCGTGCTCGGCCTCTCTTGCCGCCGAAAGCGCCTGCTCGCCCATTACGGTGATGAACGCGTTGAGTTTCGGTTCAAGGGCCTCGATGCGTGCCAGGAACGCTTGCGTCACCTCCACAGGCGAGACCTCTTTTCCGCGTATTCGCCTGCCGAGTTCCGCGACGCTCATTTCGATTAACGTCGCGGTGGTCATGGTGTTCCCTCCCTGACACTTGCCATGTCCCAGCCGATGGTTGCGTCGAAGGGCGGAGGCTCTGTGGCTGAGACATCCGCCCGCTCCAGCGTCGCCACACGCTCCAGCATCTGTTTTACGGGCTCGAACAGCTCCCCCACGTGCGGGTCCGCAGGGTCGAACCCGGCCTGCACGGCGAGAGATACGAATCGTTCTCTTGTCAGGTCCGGCATGGGAACGCAACCTCCACTGCTGTCAAATGGCAGTATACGCGGGTTGGCATCGTGCGTCGGGGTCGTCGCTGTTCCTCGCCACATCTGCGGCTCCTTGATTAGCTGATTAGTCCCCACGCTTGCCGACTAGGCGAAGTCGGGCTCTTGGCCAGACCTAGCTGTCTCTATGCTCGGTCGCAGGCAGGTTGCGCTGTGATAACAGGAGGCTGACAAGGAAGATGCCGACACACGCCGGCGGTTCGGACCCGACGTTTGACGCAGTGGGTCCGCGCGGTGGACGCAAGATCAATGTCCTGTTTGTGGACACGACCGTGTTTTATGGCCCGCTTATGCAGGTCCATGGTCGTATCATGAGGCACTTGGACCCTCGGCAGTTTGCTCTCGTGTTGCTGGCGGACCGGGCCTCGACTTCCCCGCAGGAGTTGGGGGACCTGCCGGGCCTATCGGTCTGGCGGCGGCAATTGGGTGGGCGCATCGCCTCCGGCTCTTCTCGTCCCGCGCGGTTCGGGAAGCGCCTTGCCATGACGTTGACCGTCGTCGGGGATGTCATCCGCTCCAGCCTGCAGGCCCGTAGAGAGCGAGTTGACATTGTTCATGCGGGGATGACCACGCGCTCCATGCTCGTGGGCCTCATGCTCTCCACCCTCGGCGGGGCCATTCTCGAGCTGCACGTGCACGACGACCCTGCGGCCTTCGCGGGTTGGAAACGGCGATTGGCGCGCTTCGCTTCCGCGCGCGCCGCTGCTGTCATCGGCGTATCGGACTTTACACGACGCCAGCTCATCGAGCGCCTGGGGATAGATGCCAACAAGGCCTGGGGAATCACTAACGCCATTGAAACGGACGAGTTCCGGCCCGATATCTCGGGGCAGCGCGTCCGTGCGAGCTACGGCATTCCTTCGGATTCTCCGGTGGTCCTTTCGCTGGGTCGGTTCGTTCCCTACAAAGGCCAGTTGGACCTGCTCCGGGCCATTAACCGCTTGCGTGCCGAAGCACCGGAGCTACGCGCCCTGCTGATCGGCTGGGATGACGTGGAGAAGTCTGGCGGACGCAGCTACCGCGCTGACGTGGAACGGTACATTGCCGACGTAGGGCTCGGCGACACGGTGATCGTTGACGACGCCCGTCCAGACGTGCAGGAGCTCATAGCCGCCGCCGACATCCTGGTCGTCACAGCAGTCAATGAGCCCGGCCCGCTGACTGCCATCGAGGCGATGGCTACCGGGAGGCCTGTCGTGGGCTACAGTTCCGGCGGCCTGCCACAGGAGCTAGGCATGTCGCATGGACGCTGGGGCAGAGAGGTCTCCCTCATGGCTCCACTCGGCTCGGAGATGCTGACGTACCAGCCTTACCCCCAAGGTGCGGAAGATGGAGGGCTTGCGCTGGCCAAGGCCGCCGAGGCCAGACTCCGGCCCGGGAACGGTCGCCCGCACCTGGACGGAGATTTTCCCGGTCTGCTGGTTCAGCCTGGGGATATCGAGGCGCTGGCCGCCGCCATCCTTCGGCTAGCACGGGACCCCGGTCTGCGCCGACGCATGGGGGAAGCCGGACGCCGTCGTGCTGAGCGGCGCTTCTACGCCGCCCGTCTCGCCGAGGATGTGACCGCCGTCTACGATCACGTCCTAGGCCGTGGAGCCCTGGCGGCCGCGGAGGCAAACATGGCAAGCAAAGCGGACCAAGCTGCCTAGAGGCGCGTTAGGCCCCGCTGGCCAATGGCCTTGTTGTGAGAGAACCAAGCAGACGAGACTGCTTGGTTCACATTGGTTTTGCCTGCACAGCCTTCGCCACCTCGCGCCAAAGCGTTCCCGCCATGGCGGCGACCACCACCAGCGCCCAGTCCTGGGCGCTGAGGCCGATGGTGCGGGTGATAGTCTGCACCGGCGGGACAGTGGCAATCAGGACGAGCAGCACGAAGACCACTGCCCCCCAGATCACAATAATGCGGTTGGACAGCAGGCCGACGCGGAACACTGACTCCCGGGACCGGAGGGTAACGGCCATCAGCACGTGGCCCAGGAGCCACGTTGCGAACGCCACCGTGTGCGCCCTGGCGGGGTCATCCCACCTGTACCAGGTGACCAAGAAGGCGACGGTTACGCCGGCCGCCAGGCCGAGGCCAGAGGTAAGCAGGGTGGTGACCACGTGGCGGGCCAAGACCGGTTGCCGGGGGTCGCGCGGAGGCCGCCGCATCACATCACGCTCCTCCTTTTCCACGAGAAAGCCTGACGAGGCCGCCAGGTCCATGATCAGCTCCATCATGATGATCTGGACCGGCAGGTACGGCACGGGCGCCCTGAACAGAAGCGGAATGAAGGACGACGTCACGAGGGCTACTTTGCACGCCAGGTAATAGGTGATGCCCTTTTCCAGGTTTGCAAAGAGGTGGCGGCCTTGGCGTATGGCCCGCTCCAAGGTCCCGAAGCTGTCGTCGGTCAGAATGATGTCCGCCGTCTGTCGGGCCATATCCGTGCCGGTCCTCCCCATGGCCACGCCAACTTCCGCTGCCGCAAGGGCCGGAGCGTCGTTGATGCCATCCCCGGTCACGGCCACCCGTTGGCCGTCGGCGGTCAGGGATTGGACAATCCGGAGTTTCTGCTCCGGCGTCACACGGGCGAACACGTCGGTCTGTCGCACGGCCTCGTGAAATTCGGTCTCGCCCAACTTGTCCAGCTCTTGGCCGGTGAGTATCTCGTGCTCGACCGGGAAGCCGAGTCGTCCCGCAACGGCCCCCACGGTGAGCGGGTGGTCGCCGGAAACGATGACGGTCCGGATGCCGGCCTCGCGTGCGGACGCGATGGCCTCGGCCACGTCTGGACGCATCGGGTCCTCCATGCCTACTAGCCCAACGAAAGTCAGCCCGGCCTCTGCCTCTGATTGGGAGAGATGCGATTCAGCAGTGGTCTTCTCCGCCATCGCGATGACCCTGAGCCCCATCCGGGTCATGCGGCCAAGGGTGTCCAGGATGGCTGCGCGGACCTCGCCCGTTAGGGGCTGAGCAGATTCACCCTGCCGGACCATGGTGGCGACTTCAAGCAGGGCCTCGGGTGCGCCTTTCACTGCCACCCATGCCTCGCTGTCCCTCCGCGTTGTGACGGACATCCGCTTGCGTACGTCGTCGAAGCTGTACTCGTCGATGAGCGGAAAAGCGGCGCGAAAGCCGGCGATATCCACCCCTGCGGCAGTGGCCGCGTTGACCAAGGCAAGGTCCATGGGGTCGCCGTAGGCGATGGTGTCGTGAGTAGCATCGTTGCACAGGACGCCGATCTCCAGCAGCTGGGTTTTCGCTTCGTTGGGCCAAAACTCCCTGGCCTCCATCCGGTTCTCTGTCAGAGTCCCGGTCTTATCCGCCGCGATCACGGACACCATGCCGACCCGCTCCACCGCTCTTTGCCTCCGGACGATCGCCTTTTGACGCGAGAGCTGGTAACCACCGATGGCAAGGACCATGGTGATGATGACTGGAAGCTCTTCCGGCACGCTGGCGAAGAATAGCGCTAAGCCAGTAAGCGTCATCTCCCGCAGCGGCTGACCGGTGGTCAGACCGACAATCGGGATGACGACGCTCAATGCCGCGGCCAGCCATACCATCGACTTCGCGAGCTGCCGCAGCGTTTGCTGGAGCGGTGTGGCCTCCTCTTCACCTGAGGTGACCAGGCCGGCGATTCTTCCAAGCTCCGTCGATGGCCCTGTCGCGATGACGATGGCCTCCCCGCGGCCGCGCAAGACCGTCGTCCCCGAGTAGACCAGGTTGCGTCGTTCCGCCAAGGGCGTCTCCCTGGGCAGCTCCGGTTCCGCCGCCTTCTCGACGCCGATGGACTCTCCCGTTAGGGGTGCCTCATCCACCAGGAGACTGTGGGTCTCCACCAGATGCGCGTCCGCAGGGACGCGCCGTCCGGCTTCGAGAAGGACCACATCGCCGGGAACCACCTCTCGGGCTGGCACTTGGATGACCTGGCCGTCACGCCGCACAAGTGCCTGGGGCTCCGCAAGGGCGTGCAGCGCTACGACGGCCCTATCCGCCCTGCGTTCCTGAGTCACTTCGATCCCGGCGATGACCAGCACGATCGCCCACACGACGGCCGCTTCGAGCAGGGCACCGAAGACCAAATAGAGGACACCCACTCCCAAGAGCAGGAGCAGCATCGGTTCGCGGACAGCCTCAAAGAGCCCTTCCACGTATCCCTCATGCTTCTCGCGGCTGAGGGCGTTGGGACCGAAGCGGCCAAGGCGGCGCTGGGCTTCGGCCGGCGTTAGGCCGCGCTCGGGTTCGACATCCAGATGATGAGCGGCGGTGGACGCATCCATGGCGTGCCAGTCTGGCTGCGGCGCTGGTGGCGCCTTCGTTTGCGTATCCTTATGGAATGCTGAATTCACCAGGCGGTCCTGCAACAGCTGTTGCGTACAGCCGTCACGGTAGCACGCATTATTCGCGTATGCAACAATTGTTGCATCAAGGCTCGTCGAGGTGCCCATGAAAAGCTGGCTAGTCTTTGTACC
>JBJKQC010000151.1:0-3051 GCA_046705745.1 Dehalococcoidia bacterium | reverse complement strand
GGTTTGCCCCTTGGTCGAACCGAAGGTCCAAGCCTATAATGGGCCGACCCAACCCCGAGGCGAAAGCTAGATGGGTTTCGCGCACCTCCACGTTCATACTGAATACAGCCTGCTCGACGGTCTCAGCAAGGTAGACGAGCTGGTCCAGCGCGCCAAGGAACTCGGCCAGACCGCTCTGGGCATGACTGACCACGGCGGAATGTACGGCGCCGTGGAATTCTATTCCGCCTGTAAGAACGCTGGCATCAAGCCTGTCATCGGCTGCGAGCTCTACGTGGCGGCGGCCACCCGCTTCGACAAGCGCGCGGTGGACCGCAGCCCCTTTCACTTGACAGTGCTCGCCCAGAACAACACCGGCTATAAGAACTTGCTCAAGCTGGTGACGAAGGCGAACCTGGAGGGCTTTTACTACAAGCCGCGTGTCGACAAGGAGCTACTCAGGCAGCACGCGGAAGGCCTCATCGTCTTCTCCGGTTGCCCCAGCGCTGAGCTATCGCAGATGCTCATTGACGGCAACATGCAAAAGGCGGAAGAACTGGCGCGCTGGTACATGGACACCTTCCCCGCCTTCTACCTAGAGATCCAGCGCCATGCGAACCTGGACTTCCTCGAACCGCTGAACAACGGCCTGCTTCGCTTGGCGGAGAAGATGGACCTGCCGTTGGTCGCCACCAACGACCTGCACTACGTGAAGGCCGAGGACTCCTCACTGCATGAAGTGCTTCTCTGCATCGGCACCAACGCCACCATCAACGACCCCAACCGCTTCAAGTTCTCCGATGAGTCCTTCTACCTAAAGACCGAGGAGGAAATGCGGGCGCTCTTCGATGACCTGCCGGACGCCCTGGCTACCACCCAGGAAATTGCTGACTCGACGGATGTGACGCTGGACTTCTCCACGCTCCACTTGCCGCAATACAAAGTCCCGAGCGATGAGGACGCGGATACCTATCTGCGTAAGCTGTGCTGGCAAGGATTTAGCGAACGCTACCCCAGCGGCGCTTCGGACGCTTATAAGCAGCGACTGGAATATGAGCTGGACGTCATCAGCAAGACGCAGTACCCCAACTACTTCTTGGTGGTCTGGGACATCGCCGACTTCGCCCGCAAGAACGACATCGTCTTCGGCGTTCGTGGTAGCGCCGCATCCTCCCTGGCCCTCTACTGCCTTGGCATAACGGACATCGACCCCCTTGAGTACCGGCTCGTTTTCGAGCGCTTCCTCAACATCGAGCGCAAGGAGATGCCGGACATCGACATGGACTTCCAGGATGACCGGCGTGAGGAAGCCATCCGATACGTAGTCCAGCAGTACGGCGAAGGGCACGTTTCGCAGATCTGCACCTTCGGGACGCTTGGCGCCAAAGCGGCTATTCGCGACTCCGGCCGGGCGCTCGGCATGCCCTTGGCCGATGTTGACCGCATCGCCCGGCTGGTACCCACTCGCGTTGGCATGACGCTCAAGACGGCCTTTGACGCGTCGGAGGAGATGCAAGATGCCTACAACAATGATGCCACTCTCAGGAAGCTGATCGATACGGCTTTCGGCCTCGAAGGCGTTACCCGCCATGTGAGCACGCATGCGGCCGGCGTCGTCATCTCCCAAGACCCGCTGACCGACTATGTGCCGTTGCAGCGCCCAACGCGGGACAACGAGCACGGCATCGCCATGACTCAATACGCCATGGAGCCGGTGGCGAAGCTGGGCCTGCTGAAGATGGACTTCCTCGGTCTTATCAATTATTCCATCATCAGTAACACGCTCAAGCTGATACGTGACCGTCATGGCCTGGAGCTGCGATTAAAGGAGATCACGTTCGACGACCCCAAGACCTATGATCTGCTGGCCTCAGGCGAGACCACGGCCATTTTCCAGCTCGAGAGTCCGGGCATGCGGCGCTATATCAAGGAGCTGCGCCCTGGTAGCCTCGCGGAGTTGGCCGCCATGGTCGCACTGTACCGCCCAGGACCGATGGAGCACATCAGCCGGTACATCGATTCCAAGTTCGGGCGGGTTCCTATCGAATACCCGCACCTGGATCTGGAGGAGATTCTCGAGGAGACCTACGGGGTCATTGTCTACCAGGACCAAGTACTCCACGTCCTGCGACGGTTCGCTGGGTACTCTCTCGGAGAGGCGGACATCGTCCGCAAGGCGATGGGCAAGAAGATTGCCTCGCTAATGCAGCAAGAACGTGAGAAGTTCCTGAAGGGCGCGCTAAAGCTTGGATACGATGAAGCGATAGCGGGGCAGGTCTTCGACCTTATCGAGCCCTTCGCCGGGTACGCCTTCAATAAGGCCCACAGCGTTAGCTATGCCGTGGTCGCCTACTGGACGGCGTATTTCAAGGCTAACTACCCAGTTGAGTACATGACGTGCGTACTGAACGCCTATGAAGGGAACGCGGAGAAAGCCTCGGCCGTCATCGCTGAATGTGACCGGCTCGACATCCGAATCTTACCTCCGGATGTAAGCCGCAGCGAAGTCGCCTTTAGCATTGACGAAGGGCCTGACGGCAGGCCGGCAATCCGGTATGGCCTCGCTTCCATTAAGAACGTGGGCGAGTCCGCTGTAGCCGACCTGGTGCAAGAGCGCCATAAGGACGGGGCCTTCACGTCGCTCGAGGAATTCGCCCGGCGTGCTGGCATCAATATCGCGAACAGGCGCGTGCTGGAAAGCCTCGTTCGCGTCGGCGCGTTGGATGCGTTCGGCCACCGCGGGCAGCTCCTCGCCGCGCTGGACTCGGTCCTCCGTCTCATCCAAAGCGAGGCCCAGCTCAAGGACTCGGGTCAATCGACCATGTTCGACATGTTCGGCCAGTCGGTCCCGACGCCGCTCGCTGCAATCGAGCTCCCCGACACCGATCCGCCGGCTGCGCGGGAGATGGCAGCCTGGGAGCGGGAGTTGTTGGGAGTTTCTCTGAGTGAAACGGACCTCAGCGCAATGTTCAGAAATGCCCCTGCCGAGGCGATTCTGTCCAAACAAGACCTTGAGGAGGAGCCGGAAGGCACTAAGGTCCTCCTCGTGGGCCAAATCGCATCGGTCCGCTT
>JBJKQC010000150.1:0-8549 GCA_046705745.1 Dehalococcoidia bacterium | reverse complement strand
ACCGCCATGGGCTTTCCACGGACTACCACCTGGGAATGGTCGTCCCCCTCCGGCTTCAGGAGAATCGGGTTCATGTCCACCGTGGGCTCGGCACAGGCAGCCTCCGACTGTACGACCTGCGCCCGGCCGATCTCGTGCCCTTCGCGGGTGACGTAAGAGTTCAGTGACATGTTCTGCGCTTTGAAGGGCGCCACGTCCCACCCGTCCTGGCGCAGCATGCGGCACAGGGCGGTGACCAAGATGCTCTTGCCAACGCCTGAGGCAGTCCCTTGGACCATGAGGGTCTTGGCTGTCATGTGACTGACCATCCTCTGTTCGGACGGACTCTACGCGAAGGCTTCGCCGAGGCGCGATCGCCACTGGACGCAGGCCTTCACAAACCGAGGCGCTAGATCCTTTTTGCTTCCAAAGTGAAGGTGGATGTAGGAGGCGACGACGTTTGCGACTCGGAACCCTTCGAGGCGGGCCGGCTGGTCTAAGACACGGTAGACCCCGCCAGGAAGCCCCGGCTCTTCTTCCAGGGAGGACAGGTGAAACTCATGGCCTCGGACCTGGTCACCAGCCAGCAGCAAACAGGTATCGGCCATGGGCGAGACGATTCGGTAGCCTACGGTGAGACCGGTCCCTTGCAAGGTTGACCTTGCGGGAACGACCCCTGCCATGGGATAGGCGTGCCCTTCTTGGTCTCGGAGGCTGCGGCCCAGGTACATCAATCCGCCACACTCAGCGTAGACCGGCAAACCGCTCCGGGCCGCTTCGCGCAGACTCCCAACCATATGGGCATTCTCCGACAGGCCCTGAGCGTAGAGCTCTGGGAAGCCGCCCCCGATGTATACGCCGCTGATGCCTGTGGGCAACTCGCCGTCCTCGAGGGGACTGAAAGGGACGAGCTCTGCTCCCCACGCTTGTAACAGGTCCAGGGAATCGGGGTAGTAGAAGCTGAAAGCTTTGTCCTGGGCGATGGCGATGGCCACCTGGACCGGGCGGGAGGTTGGGGGAAACACCTGCGGCGGGCCAGAGGGAGGCTCTCGGACCGGAGCGGCCATATCGAGGAGGCGGTTAAGGTCGACCGTTTGCTCCACTTGTGCCGCAAGGCGCTCGTAAAACTCTTGCGGAACGGCATCTTCGACGGTCGGGACCAGGCCCAGGTGTCGCTGAGGTAGCGCCAAGTCATGATTTCGCGGCAGGTAGCCCAACAAGGGCACGCCAGCCTGCGCCAGCGATGGCCTTATGAACTCAAGGTGTCGCTCTCCGGCAATGCCGTTGAGGACAACGCCAGCGATCCGCACTGCGGGGTCGAAATGCTTGAACCCTAGGACAGTGGCGCCAACGCTACGGGCTGCCGCGCTGGCATCCACCACGAGGACCACGGGTAGTCCCAAGAGCTTGGCCAGGTGGGCGCTGCTGCCCTCCTCTCTCTCACCGTGAAAGCCGTCATACAGGCCCATGACGCCTTCCACAACGGCTAGGTCCTTCCCCCGCATCGCACGGGAGGAGAACTCCAGCAGTGCCGGTTCCTCCAAGAGCCAGGTATCCAGGTTCCGGGAGGGCATGCCACAAGCCACGGCATGGTAGGAGGGGTCGATGTAGTCGGGCCCTGCCTTGAATGGCTGGACGCTGTATCCTCTCCGCCGGAAAGCCGCCATCACCCCAGTGGCGACGGTGGTCTTTCCAACCCCGCTATGCGTGCCGGCAATGACGAATCCTCGCCCCATCTCCTCGTAGTCTCGCATTAGAAATCGATGCCCGGCTGGGCCTTCAATCCCTGCTGGTATGGGTGCTTGACCTCCCGCATCTCGGTGACCAGGTCGGCCTCGTCGATAAGGGCCTGCGGCGCGTATCGCCCCGTAATCACCACGTGCAGATCCCGGGGGCGGCCTCGTACAGCCTCCAAGACCTCTTCGATAGGGATCCAGCCGTAGTGCAGGGGGTAGGTGAACTCGTCGAGGATGAGGACATCGTAGGCGTCCGAGCATAGCTTCTCCTTGCAGCGCTGCCACTGCTGGATGGCCAGGCCCTTGGTGGCCTCCAGGTCGCGGGAACGCCACGTGAAGCCGTCACCCATAGGGGTGATCTCCACACCCATCTTGCGCCCAGCACGGTGTTCCCCAAAGTTGGCCGTCGAGTGCTTGATGAACTGGAGCATGCCAACGCGCATCTCCCTGCCCCAGGCCCGGAACAGAAGCCCAAGGGCAGCGGTGGTCTTGCCCTTGCCCTCGCCGGTATAGACGATGAGCAGGCCTTTGCCCCCGCGCCGTTTGGATTCCATCATGGTCCTTAGATGCCCTTTCCGTTCCGTAAGGGGAGTTGAGTCGAGTCCTCGGCCTGCTTGTTCCCGAGAACGCGCCTCCGGCCGTGGAGAATAACGGGAGTGCCGAAAATGGGGTGCTGCACCACGCAGACCTCGGCGCCGAAGGCCCAAGAGACGAGATCCGGCGTCAAGATGTCCTCGGCCCGGCCCAGGGCCGAGATATCACCCTCCCTTAGGACCGCGAGCCGGTCGCAGTATTGGGCGGCCAGGGTCAGGTCGTGGATGGCAGCGACCACGGTGATTCGCGCCTTCCTTCGGACGTCCTCGATGACGTCCAGCACGCTTGCCTGGTAGCCGAGATCCAGGTGCGCTGTGGGCTCGTCCAGGAGTAGCAGAGGCGCCTCCTGGGCGAGGGCGCGGGCGATAACCACTCGTTGGCGCTCGCCCCCGGACAGGGAGGTGACGAAGCGATCGGCCAAGTCATCGGTCCCGGTCATCGCCAGACAGCGCCGGGCGACGTCAACGTCCTTGGTGCCCTCCCACTGGAGAAGACGGAGGTGAGGGTTGCGGCCCATCAATACCATGTCCAAAGCGGTGAATCCGTGGGGCATCGAGGGATTCTGCGGCACAGTGGCGATGAGCCGCGCCCGCTCCTTGGGACGCAGCTCGTGGAGATTTGTTCCGTTGACCAGCACCTCTCCCTGGCCGGGTTTCAGGGTCCCGCCGAGGAGGTTGAGCAGCGTTGTCTTTCCGGCGCCGTTGGGTCCAACCAGGCCCAGCATCTCACCGTGCACCACCTGCAAGTCGACCCCGCGGAGGACCGGTTGCATGCCGTAGGAAAAGTGCACGCCGACAGCCTGCATCGGGAAGGCATCGCCAGTCATGCCTCCCCCCGCCCTCGCTGGAGGAGGTACAAGAAAAAAGGAGCTCCACAGAAGGCGGTGACCACGCCGACGGGGAGCTCACTAGGGCTGACCACCGTGCGGGCGACCAGGTCAGCCAGGACCAAGAATGCCCCCCCCACCAGCATGGACATGGGTAGCAGGAAGCGGTAGTCGTATCCCCAGACCCGCCGTACCGCGTGGGGCGCCACCAGTCCAACGAACCCAATGAGGCCGCTCATGGAGACCGCTGCCGCCGTCGTGAGTGAGGCCAGGACGATGAGGACCAGCTTAGACCGCTCCACGTTCACTCCGAGCTGCCGCGCCTCGGCCTCGGTGAGCTGGAAGAGATTAAGGACCCGGCCGTAAGCCATCATGCCCAGGAAACCTACGATCAGATAGGGCAGAATCGTGTAGACCTGGTTCCACTGGGCGCTGGAGAAGCCTCCCAACAGCCAGGCCAGAAGGGGCCTCACATCGGGATCGGCCCGGATCATAAGGAAGCTAGTAACCGCGCTGGCCAAGGACGCGATAGCGACTCCTGCGAGAATTAGGGTTGCCAGGGGCAAGCCGTGGGAGCGCCGTGTGATGAGGTAGGCCAATCCTGCCGCAGCAAGACCACCGACAAAGGCGGCGACGGGCAGCAGGCTAATCCCGCCGTAGGAGAGTGGCACAGGGGTCACGAGGACGACTGCCGCCCCAAGGCCCGCCCCAGAGGCGACGCCGATGAGGTAGGGGTCAGCCAGGGGATTCCGGAACAGGCCTTGGTAGGTAGCGCCCGAGATGGCGAGGGCTGCGCCCGCCATCATCGCCATGGCAATTCGCGGGAGGCGGAGTTGCCAGATGATCGTGTCCCAGCTCTGGGGCCCGGCATAGGAGACGTGCAGGAAAGGCGCCTTCGTCGCTATGACGGTCAATACATCGAGGGGCGGGATGAAAACAGAACCAATCCCGCTAGCGAGGATGGCCACTACCGCCACGCCTACCAGCCCGCCCACCAGTCGCCACCACGGATAGGCGGTAACAAGGCGCGCACCGCGTGGCCTTTCCGTCGAAGCTGAGTCTTGGACTCTCACGACTCTCATCAGTAGATACCTTCCCTCTACGGGACCAGTCGCGGGTACAGAGAATGCGCCATTTCTTGGATTCCCTGCACGAGCCGAGGGCCGGGGATATCCAGGAGCGATCCATCTATCGGGAAGATACGGTTGTTCTTGACTGCCGAGACGTTCTGTAAGGCTGGCTGGCTGTGGAAGAACGCCGGGCCCTCAGCGTCCGTGCTGATGATGACCTGCGGGTCCCTGGCGACGATCTCTTCGGGGCTCACCTGTTGGGACCCCGAGATGTCCGCAAAAACGTTTTGGGCCTTTAAGAGGGTGGAGATTTGGTCGCCCAGCGTGCCGCTCCCGAAAGTCCACCAGCCTGGTGCTACATCGAAGTACACGCTGGGACCTTGCTGGACGCCTGCCACCTTGTCCGTAATGGTCCGAATGGAGTTCAAAAAGCCCTGGGCTAGACGTGTGCCTGCTTCTGGTTTGTCAACAATCTCACCCAAAAGCCGCATCCGGTCGGCCACTTGGGCGATGGTGGCTGGCGATTCCAGATACAGCACCGGCACGCCGAGTTGCTCCATCTTGGGCAGGGGTGACGCATAAAAGGTGTAGATAAAGTCCGGCTTCAGAGCGGCCATTTTCTCGAAGTCCAGAGCGAAGGCGTCGCCCAGTTTGGGAATGGCGCTCGCTTGTGGTGGGTAAGTCGCATAGTTGTCTGCTCCCACCACCCGGCGCCCCTCGCCCAGGGCAAAGAGAATCTCCACGGCGGCATCGTCAATGACCACGATGCGCTCGGGCGGCTTCGCGAGGACCACTTTCTCGCCGTTACTGCCGGTAATGGTCAGCGGGAAAAGGGAAGGGGTGGGCGTAGGTGAAACAGCCGCGGCTTGGGCTGGCGTTGCCGCGGCCATGAGCGTAGGGGTTGGCGCGGAACCGTGGGCGGACGCCGGAGTGACGGTGGATAATGGCACCTCCTGGCCGCAGGCAACTGTAAGGAGCAGGACTATTCCCAGCAGTCCCCAGAACATGCCTGTGGTCATTTCACGCAACATTACACCGGCCTCCTTCATGTAGGTGGCAGATCACGTCCGAGAGTCCTGCGTTTGCCTGCTAAGGCATGGGACACGCGTGGAAGCATTGGGCTAGACCGCGCTTGGCTGCGCGGTCCTCAAACGTGAGCCTTACCACTGCACCGGACGGAATCAGACCAGCTAACAATTCAGGGTGTAGAAGCTGGGCCAGAATTTCGATTCCGGTGACCAATCGAGGGCCCGGCCGAGTGAAGAAGGCGGGGTCGACGACATACACCTGGTCTGCGTGGACAGCAGGCAACTCATCCCAGTCGGGTAGCGCCGCCAGGCAGTCGATCTCCTGCAGTGCCCGCCGGATGGTAAGCCCGCACGGCTGGATGATCAGTACCTCGGGCTGGTACGCCACCACTTGGTCCCAGGCGAGTTGTACGCTCATTAGGCCGTGACGCCCAAGGCCGTCGACGCCCCCGGCCAGCCAGGTCATTTCCGGCATCCAATGGCCGCCCACGATAGGCGGGCTCATCCACTCCATGCAGAACACCCGCGGACGTTTCGCCGTCAAGGCCGTCACCTGGGCAACGCGCCGTACTTGTTGCCGCAATGCGGCTATAACCGCCCCGGCACGATCAGGAACGCCGGCCGCCCGACCCACCTCTTCTATGGTCTCTAGGACATCCCAAAGGGTATGGGGGGTAAGCACAAGGAACTCCGGTCGTGGGCGCAGGCTGCGGAAAACCTCAATTACGTCAGTCGAGCCAACATCGCAGACGTTGCACAGGTCTTGGGTAATAACCAGCTCGGGCTTGGCCGTCCTGAGGACTTCTTCGTCCAGCGTGTGCGTGCCCCGCCCGGCCCGGATGCTCTCCTGCACGAGACGATCGATCTCAGCGCTGGGGAGGTTGCTACTAATCACGTCCCGGCTGGCGATGGGCTTGCTCTGGGCTTCCGCAGGATAGTCGCACCGGTCGGACACTGCCACCAGGTCGTCTCCGAGCCCCAGGGCATAGACGATTTCCGTTCCACTGGACAGCAGTGAACAAATTCGCATGGCTCCTCCTGCCACTACGGGTCCCAAGATGCAATCAGGCTATTTCGCGAATGCAGCGCCTGTGCCTCAGGCGCCTTGCTCAACATGGCCTGCGCAGACGCGTGATTCGGCGATGCATGCGTCCTTTGCTGGAGGCCCAACAAAAAACCCTGGCTTTACTCTGCCAGGGTCTCAGCTGGGCCGTCGACGTGAAGTGCTAGGAGAAGACGACTGCGCCGGGCTGCCTCTGTTCCGCGCAGAGTAAAGCACCATGATCCCGGGCAGGTCTCCTGACTCGCGGGTCAAGGCTGAACCAGCGCCTTCCCATCCCTTGGGACAGTGGCATGCTGCTGGCCAACTCGCCGCTCACAGTGGCGCGACCGTGGCGGATTTTCACCGCCTTCCCTGTTCGCCAGCGCGGCTCAAGCCGCAATGGCACCCGGGCTTCTACCGTATTCGATTGTGGTGCGCAGGATAAATCGCTGAACAAGGCCCGGCAATAGCCAAAGCGCCTCACCGGAACCGCTCTAACCTAATCGGTGTGGATGGGAGCCAATAGTGCGGTTACGGGAATGGGCGGCTTGCCAGTAGCGGCGCTCGAAGCGGCGATGACGGGGCCGAAATCCTCAGGCTCTAAACGCGCGACAAACTTGCCGTTGAGGGAGCGAGTGGCCCTTTCCGCCCGCTCGCGGGACACGCCCCATTGCCGTTGAATGAACGCCAGCACCTCCTCGCGGCCTTCGTCAATCCACGAAGCGACCTCGCGGTGCGACTTGACCAGGGCAGCCAACATTCCGGGGCGTTCGGCAAGGGTCGGCTCCTGCACTACTAGCCCATGGACTAGGGTGTTGGGATAGGTGGAGCACAATTCGATGAGAGTGTGGAAGCCACGTGCTTCCAGCACTTCTTGCTCCAATGTGCGGGCGATGACGGCATCTTCCTTGGGGTCGGGGCCGTCCTCCGTCCAGCCCGGGTGAGCCCGCTCGTAGGTTAGCTCTACGTCCCGCTCAGGATCGAGGTCGTTCTCGCGGAGCCAGCGGCGCACCATTACGTCCGGCTCGCTTCCGGGCTGAGCCGCCTGGACTTTGCGTCCTTTGAGGTCGCGCGCGCTTTTGAATGCCGTGCGGGCCATTACCCAGTGGGGCGCGTTACGGTGGACGAGCAAAGCGACCTTGAGCGGGGCACCGTCTTCCATAATGGTGCGGACGGCAGCGCCGATGGACAGCACGACGTCTAACTGACCGGCCTGCAGCGCCTGGATGCTCTCACGGCCGGCCAGAGTGTCGAAGGTGACCTCTAGGTCATGCTTGCGGTAGATGCCGACCTCCTGCGCGAGCAGGAAGTCGAGCATGTTGATGGTGCGATTAATGATGCCAATGCGTGCTTGCACCGCGGGAGCTCCGTGTCGAGGACGTCGAGATTGCTATTGGCCCTTGCCAGCCGTTCGCTGACCCTGGGACGCGAAAGACTGCATCCGTTGCTGGGCCGCAACACGCATGTGTGCTGGAATGTCCTTGGCGCCGCCCAGGGCATCCGCGTACATGATGATTTCAGCGGACTCTTCCATAACCATGTTGGCACCAACGGCTTCTTCTACGCCGGCCCCAAAGGTAAGCACTCCGTGGTTCTCCAGCAGAAGCCCGCGTAGCGGGCCTGGCCTGCGGAGCACATTGGCGATGTTGTCCACGGACTCCTGGGAGCCTCTGGGGCCGTAATTGGCAACCGGAATGCCATCGCCGAATCCGAATCGGACGAGGGGCTCATAGGCCACCGGCATAGGCCGGCTTGCGACGGCGAAGGCAGTGGCAAAGGGCGAGTGGGTGTGTAGAGCGCTGCCGGCATCCGGGCGGGTCTGATAGACGATGCTGTGCATGGCCACGATCTCGGCGCTAGTGGGCATGACGGAGCCTTCAAGGAGGTTGTTCTGGAAGTCGAACAAGGCAATCCCATCTGCCGTGATGGCATTGAGATTGCTGACGGCGGTCAGGAGAAAAGTCTCCGTCCCCGGTACCCGGACGCTCATGTTACCGTGATTGCTTTTTGTCAGGATGCCGGATGCGACGATCCGTGCGGCGGCAGTTACAATCTCTTGTTTAAGCTCTTCAACCGGAGATGACACTGTGACGTTCCTCCCTGCATCCGGTATGGTCTGCACCTCAACCCACGCTGCCACGCTGGTGGCGCGCGGTCAACGCTACCAGCGGAAACCAGCTATTTCAATACGGTCTCTTTGGCAGCGGTCACTTCCGCTTCACCGGGGTGCGAAATGCCGCTGGACGGGCGGCAGCTGCTCATCGACCGCAACGA
>JBJKQC010000149.1:0-5550 GCA_046705745.1 Dehalococcoidia bacterium | reverse complement strand
GTCCAGCAGCGCTCCTACGAACGGACTGGCTATGCCTGATTCGAGCTGCCGGAGCGCCGTCGCCACGGAGAGTACCGTTCGGTCCCAGCCAAAATAGCTTTCGATGGGCAGAAAGAGCGCCCCAAATCCCTGGAAATAGGACGCTGAGAAAATGGCATTAGTGGCGATGCTCGCCGCGACGATGTACCAACCGAAAAAAACACCGCGACGCTTGCTCTGGTCTCCCGCCTCGGGAATACTCGTCTCGGTCAAATCAGCCTCCGCGTGCGGAGGATATGACTGGTGTGTAGCGCGTGGCGTGGGGACACTTCCTCATGGTAGCCCATCTGTCCCACCGTTGACACGCGTCTCTTTGTTCACAACAAGGTAATCGCGCGATGCGGTTAAATGCACGAGGGGCAACTCATGTGCCGCGATCACCCCGTCCCGCCGTTGACAGACGGCAATAGGACGCCTAGCCTGCCGGCCAGGACACTGCCGGAGGCCTCCATGTCACTCCAATCCCTCGAACAGCTCGCCGCCCAGAACCATGTCGTCGTCTTCACCACCTACCGACGTGATGGGCGACCGCAAATGAGCCTTGTCACCGCAGGACCATACGAAGGCGGACTTGCTTTCACCACACGCCGGCGCAACGCCAAGTACCACAACCTCATGCGCGATCCGCGCTGTGCCATGATGCTCACCAAGCCAGGATTCCGCGGCTACGCCGTGCTCGACGGGGACGCCGAGGTCCTTGGCCCTCACAATACCGGCGCGGAAGAGTTGCGCCTCGCCTTGCGGGACGTTTACCAGGCCGCCGCTGGCCAGGAGCACCCGGACTGGGAAGAGTATGACCAGGCCATGGCCGAACAGGAGCGAGTCGTCATCCTCCTGCGGCCCGGTCGCGTCGTGCTCAATAACGCGCCCTAGCTGGGGTGCCTGGCGGGCCGATTGGTCCACAGTCAACAGGCACGCCCCGGGAGCGCCAACTAGGGCGTGCCTCCTTCATATTTCGCGTACGCGGGACTGGCCCATTGATTACCCATGCCCACAGGGCATATGTTCAGGCAATGGAACTGAACGAACGGGATGTTTCGGTCAAGCTGGTCTGCATGGACCTGGAAGGAACCCTGTGCCACGGTCGTCACCTCTGGTCTGCGGTGGTAGGGAACCGATTCCGCAGCGCCCGCCGGGCCCCACGCGTTGCCGGCCACGTGCTGTACATCATTTGGGCCGCCCTGGCGCAACGCCGACTTGGCCTGGCCAGCGCGTCCTCCATCACTCGAAAGGGAATCAGCGGTCTCGCTTCTCTCTTGGATGGGATGGACGAGGAGTCGGCCAGGACACTCTTTGAGCGGACGGGCCACATCATGGCGGCCACTGCGCGCCCCGCCCTACTGGCGACGCTCCGCCAGCACCGAGACGCGGGCTACCGCGTGGTCCTCATTTCCGCGGTCTTCGAGCCCGTCGTCCAAGAGGTGGCGTATGCGCTCGGCGTAGCAGACGCCCTTGGCACTCGCCTCGAGGTCTCGGACGGACGCTACACGGGCAGGCTTGCGACACAGCCCTTACAAGGCCCCTCCAAGCTCGCTACATTGCAGGAGCACCTGGCGGGGAAACGGATAATGGCCGACTGGCCAGGTAGCTACGCGTACGCCGATTCGATAACTGACGTGCCGCTCTTGGAAGCGGTGGGACACCCTGTAGTTGTGAACCCCGATCCTCAATTAGCCGACCTCGCTCGTTCTCGTGGGTGGCCGGCGTTGGACACGCGGCGCAGCAACTCAGGCCGCCAAGGCACGGAGCCAGACACGCGCGCGTGAACTACGTCGGTGGCCAGTGCGTCCTTACACTCACGTCACAGGTGTGCGGCGTTTCGGGAAATCCCTCGATGGAAGGATCGATTGTGCCCTTCGAGGGCATCCGGAGGGCAGTTATGCAGGCAGCGGCTCCGCCTCCGCATCACCCTGGATCGCCGCGTTCATGGCGGCTATTGCGACCTCGATCTGCCGGTCGTCAGGCGGCCTCGTCGTCAGCTTCTGCAGGAGCAAGCTCGGCACGGCGCCCAGCCGCACCAACGCGTTCCCCTCGTGCGCGGCGTTGAACCGGATTACCTCATAGGATATTCCTGCGATGATTGGGATCAGGACGATCCGTGAAGCTATCCGCAACGGCAGGGCTGGAGCGCCCAAGAGGGCGAACACGATGATGGACACGATCATCACCGTAAGCAGAAACGCCGTGCCACAGCGCGGGTGCGCCGCCGGAAACTGCCGCACGTTATCGGGCTCCAGCGGCAGCCGGTGCTCGTGTGCATGCACCGACATGTGCTCCGCCGCATGGTACGCGAAGACCCGGCGAATGCTGGGCATCATGCCCACCACGCCAAGGTACACGAAAAAGACCAGCAGGCGTAGCACACCTTCTGTCAAGTTGCTCAGGAGAGCGTCGTGCGTGAAGCGGTCCACCAGCTCGTGAGCCAACAGCAACGGGACAATGAAGAACAGCGCCACGCCCAAACCCAAGGACACGCCAAGTGTCAGGGCCATCGCCCATGGCGAGATAGGCTGTGCCTCCTCCTCCTCTTCCCCAACCGCTATTTGCGCCGAATAAGTGAGCGCCCGCATCCCAATGACCAACGTCTCCGCCAGCACCAGCGTCCCCCGCACGAATGGAATTCGCCGCCACATGCCGACGCTCCATGCGGGAACAACCCGCACAATGCTGCGAATAGTCCCATCCGGATGTCGCGCAGCCACGGAATAGACGCGGCGGCCGCGGATCATCACGCCCTCGATGACCGCCTGACCGCCATATACGAAGTTCTGTTGCGCCAAGGTGTCCACCTCTCGCCAGTCCGCGGGCCACACCCGCTGCTGCTTTAACTGAGTAACACCATCGTTCCGCCAGGGCGGTGCACGCATTGCCCTGTTCGATAAATCCTACCCCGACCCAAGCACTAATGAGCAGAACAGCCCCAGCAATGGGCTGGGGCTGTTCACAGCAGTCACTGGGTCCTTCTTTCCATCAAAAAGGGCTTGCTGAAGGCCGTGCTTACTTGAGGTTGAACCGGCGCTTCAAGCGCTCAACGCGACCTTCCGTGTCCACGATCCGTTGCTCGCCCGTGAAGAACGGGTGACAAGCGCTGCATATCTCGACGCGGATCTCCGGCTTCGTGGCGCCCGTTGTGAACGTGTTGCCGCAGGAACAGACCACCCGCGCTTCTGGGTAATACTTGGGATGAATCTCTGTCTTCATTGCTGTCTCTCCTTCGTCTCGCACCCGATTAGATGCAAGGCGAAGCCATCCGATGCCTGCCTCGAACGTTAACGCTACGCCGGGACGATATTCGCGCGCTTGCGCAGCTTCGTGGCATGGTCGAACTCGACCGTTCCGTCCACCAGGGCGTACAGCGTGAAGTCCCGGCCCATACCCACGTTGCGGCCAGGGTGCACCTTCGTACCGCGTTGGCGGATGATGATGGTGCCCGCCGTAACTTCCTGCCCCGCGAACCGCTTCACGCCTAAGCGCTGCCCGTGGCTATCCCTGCCGTTGCGGCTGCTGCCGCCCGCTTTCTTATGCGCCATTGGCCTGTCTCCTGCCACGCCGGGGCGTTGCGCCGCTCCCGCTGACGATCTCCTTGATCGTCAGCTTAGTGAGGGACTGCCGGTGCCCGTTCTTGATCTGGTAGCGCACCTTCGGCTTGTACTTGAAGACGATCACCTTGTTGCCGCGGGCCTGTCGGGCAACCTCCGCGATGACCTTGGCGCCGTCCACGGTTGGCTGTCCGACCGTCACGCCGGAGTCCTGCGCCACCAAAAGGACTCGGTCCAGCTCAATACTGCTCCCCTCTTCGGCCGTGATCTTCTCGACCGTGATGGAGTCGCCGGGCTGGACCCGGTACTGCTTTCCGCCTGTTTCGATAATCGCGTAATTCATAAGCAACCCTGTGATTATAGGCGGCCATGAGGCCGCATGACAATAGGCGCGGAAGCAGCGCATGTGGTCTTTCGGGCACGGATGCTCACCGCAGGAAATGTTATCATTATGACGAAAATGACATCATGTGGGGTGGGCATATGATCAGAACCCAAGTCCAACTCTCCGATTCGCAGATGGAGCAGCTGAAAGAGCTGGCGCACCGGCGGGGGGTTCCCGTTGCCGCATTGATCAGGGAAGGCGCCGACATCATTATCCGAAGCAGTGGCGCTGTCGACGCGGCCCAGCAGAGGCGCCGCGCCATGGCGGCTGCGGGACGGTTCCATTCCGGCGGCAAGGACCTGGCGGCAGCGCACGACCGCCACCTGGCGGAAGCATTTGGTGCATGAGCGTCTTCGTCGACACCTCCGCTTTGCTGGCCGTGCTTGACGCTGATGATGGGTTTCACCCTGCGGCCCGCCAAATCTGGACAGATTTGCTCCAACGCGCCGAAGACCTCTATTGCACCAGCTATGTCCTGATCGAGTGCTTCGCGCTAGTCCAGCATAGGCTCGGCATGGCCGCGGTCCGCATCCTGGTCGAAGACGTCCTGCCGGTCATTCGCGTCCAGTGGATAGCACCCGAGGACCACGCTGTTGGAGTCAGCGCTTTGCTCACCGCCGGCCGCAGGGACTTGAGTCTCGTGGACTGCGTGAGCTTCCATACCATGCGGCAGCTCAGCGTATCCGATGCGTTCACCTTTGATCAGGACTTCGCTGAGCAAGGCTTTCGGATGCTCGCGTAAGCCCCTCTATCCACGAACAGGGCAGGGCGCCTCTCCGCAGCAGCGTGGAGACTTCACCTTGAGACCTACTCCAGCTCACCCTCCCTTCCTGGCGGAAGGACTCATCCAACGGCGGCCGCCGGCGCCGGTGCTGATGCAGGAGGCGTCGACTGGGCGCCACTCGTCTTCCAATGCGCGACCAGCGCCTTGCGCTCCACAATGAGGGAGACCAGCATGCCGGCGACGATGGCCCAGAACGCCGACGGGATGCCGGCCAGGGCGAATGGGCTCGCAGCCACCAGGAATGCGGTCAGGGAGCCCAGCCGGAGCGGGCTGGCCCCGAACGTCTTCTCCATGGCGTCCTGGAAGGCGGAGAGGATGGCCAGGCCGCCGATGGCCGCCAAATAGCTCGCGGGCAGGACCGCGGGCAAGGACGCGGCGATGCTCGCCCCCAGCGCCAGGAACAGGGTCAGAAAGTTCGCTATCAGACTCGCCCAGTAGCGGCTGCCCAGCACACCGGCGTCCTCTCCAGCGACCATAGCCGTGCCCGCCCGCGCTATCGACGCCGGATGGCCGCCGAACACGGCGTTCAGGACTGTGCTGGCGCCCGTAACGGTTGTGAGCACGTTCACCGGCGCCCGATAGCCCTGACCCATCAGAAACCCAATTGCCTGGACGTTGCCCAGCCCCAGCGCCAGCACCACCATGGGCAAGCTCACAGCCACCAGCGCCGGGAGCGTGAAATGCATGCCCGGCACCACCAGATGCGGCCAGGCCCAGACCAAGGGGGCGGGCGCCGCGCGTTGCATCACGACCACGGCCATCCCGCCGAGCACCAGGGCGAGTCCGACCGGCGGCAGGTAGGT
>JBJKQC010000148.1:0-3412 GCA_046705745.1 Dehalococcoidia bacterium | reverse complement strand
CCAGCACGACCTGGTGGATGATGCCCGAGCCGGGACCCCAGAAGCCCATGCCGTATTTGGCGGCCGACGAGCGGAGGAAGGTGTAGACCTCGTCGTTCTCAAGCAGCGCCCGCTGGGTGTCCTCGTCGGCGCCGATCTGCGCCTGGATGAGGTGGTCGCAGTGAACGGTGGTAGGCACGGCCGTGGCGGGCTTGCCTGCCTGCATGAACTGGAGGATGGCCATCTGTCCGGTAACATCTTGGAGGGCCACACGGTCGGGGCGCAGGTTTAGATAGCTCTCGCCGGCCTTCAGCTCCGCGCTGGCCGGGTCGTCGAGGTGGCCTAAAAGCACTTTTTCGGCGTAGGTGAGCGGCCTGCCGAGGCGCTGGCGCACTACCTTGAGTCGCTCTTCGACTTTCTCGTAAGCGCCCTCCACGAACTCAGGCGTGGAATCAACGAGCGGTGCTGCCATTGGGACCCTCCTCATGAGCCTTCAATAGAGGTATCGGACTGTGTTGCCCGATTGTAGGAGACGGTCAGCCGTCCGTGCGTAACCGTCAGGCTAATGTACCACAACGCTGTTAGTCTCCCAAATGCGCAGGTGATCCGAGGATGGTTCGGGCGGCGCTGGCTGGGACCGCGGACAACTCCAACCCGCAACAGACCCGCAAATCATGCGCAAACACCCGCAAAATACCTGCAAACCACGCGCAAATTAGCCGCAAATCACCCGCAACGCGCGAAACAGCGCAACCTGCTCCACGTGGCCACGGACGGGTGGATGGGTATTTTGATGCGGGACATTCGCACATTTTTTCTCAGGCGGCTCACCCGGGGTTCCCATCGGTCGGCCATTGGCTCTGGCGAGGCCAGTGGGCTGGGACGAAGTGTCGGAATGACGAAAGGGCGCGGCCTGCGAGACAGTGTGTCCACAGTTGGGGGACGGAGGGGGACCGAATCGTTGCACATCTATGATACCACATTTGGTATTTCCGAGAAAGGCGCTGTTTTCATGATGACGATTGCACGCCGTGCCGGGGCTAGGCCGGTGAGCGAGCGCGGTGGTCGGCAGATATTCAGGCGCACGACCGCGCCCTTACATGGCGACATCGGAAACTATTTTCCTGCGGAGGTATGCGGCGCGGCGACGAAGCGCTGAAAGGCCTCGTTGCCAAGGAGGCGGCCGTGCTCCGTGAGGCGGAGGCGGCCATGGGACCATTCGAGGAGGCCGAATTCGAGGCACTCACCGAGGGGGCCGGGGAAGGCGTCCGCGATGGGGCAGCCGAAGCGGGCAGCGAAACCGGCGTCGTCGACGCCTTCATTGAGGCGAAGGCCCATCATCATCGTCTCAGCCATGGCGATCGAATGGGCGATCTCTTCCAAGGTGTCGATGGCGGAAGCAGTGCGAAGGCTGTCAGCCGTGAGCGGGCCGGTGGGCTGCCATCGTCGGACGCTCTGGATGTAGCCGCGGGGGGAGCGCATATTAGCGTACCGAACGCCATTGCGAGCGAGCGAGGCT
Source organism: Dehalococcoidia bacterium (assembly GCA_046705745.1). GTDB lineage: Bacteria > Chloroflexota > Dehalococcoidia > Lucifugimonadales > Australimonadaceae > JBJKQC01. Next base: position 1,914 of record JBJKQC010000148.1, on the reverse strand, counting down.
AATGCGGGGAGGCCGTTGCTATAGAGGTAGGCGTGGGCACCGGGACCAGCGCCGAGATAGGGCCGGTTGCGCCAGTAAGTAAGGTTGTGGATGCTGGCCCGGTTAGGTCTGGCCCAGTTGGAGATCTCGTACTGCTGGAATCCCGCGGCGGCAAGCTCTTGTTGGGCCATGAGGTACATTTCCGCGGCGAGATCAGGATCCGGCTCGGGCAGGCGTCCACGGCGGACATCGGCTTCCGTGGGCGTGCCGCCTTCCAGGGTGAGTGCGTACGCCGAGACATGCTCGGTGCCGAGAGCAAGGGCCTCGTCCAGCGTGTGCTCCCAGGTGGACACGAACTGATAGGGGAGGCCGAACATGAGGTCCAAGCTAAGGTTGTCAAAACCAGCCTGGCGTGCGGCCTCAATGGCCTGACGGGCCTGGTGCGCGGAGTGGCGGCGCCCCAGCAGGCGCAACTCGTTATCGTCAAAGGACTGGACGCCGAAGCTGATGCGGTTAAATCCGGACTCGCGCATGGCGCCAAGGCGCTCCCGCGCGGCGTCGCCCGGGTTGGCCTCGATGGTTACCTCGGCACTGTCGGGCAGGACGAAGGCCTGTTGGATGGCGCGCATGAGGCGGCGTAGGTCGCGGGTGGGAAGATAGGATGGCGTGCCGCCGCCGAAGAAGACGCTGGAGAGGGCAGGGCGATCCAGCCAGGCACCCCATTGTGTAAGCTCATGCGACAGGGCGTTGACATACGCCGGCATGAGAGACTCAATGCCTGCGTATGTGTTGAAGTCGCAGTAAGGGCACTTGGTCTCGCAGAAGGGGATGTGGACGTAGAGGGCAAGGGCGGGCTGCGGCGGGGTGGCCATGTAAGTATTATGGCGTACGCTGCGGCAGCCCGTCGAACCTGTTGCGAGAACATCCGCACCGGGAGAGTTCACGGCGCTGGTGGAAGCTCGACCTACTCGCCCCCCGTCCGTTCGAGGGCCTCCTTCGAGAGGCTCCCCAATTCGTCGTTGCGATGCGGGTCTGCAACAGGGCGAACGGACGAGGAGCGGTGCGCTTACGCCAACAATGCTTCTCTGGTGAACATCCTCTCAATCAGGCGCCGAACCCGAACATCTTGCCGGGAATGGGCACGCCGTCCACATGGTGGTTCTCGGCGGAGTAGGAGGGCAGGGGCTTGCCATCCGGGCGGACGCGCGACTCCTCGCCGGCGCCTGGCTTCAGCTTGGCGCCCACGCGCAAGAGGAACAGGTTTTCGCCGCCGGTGTTCAGGTAGCGGTAGTAGGCGCCCTTGGGAATCATGATGCCCTCGTACTGGTGCAACACCTTGCCGTTGCCCTGTTTGTCGAAGAAGGTAACCTCACCCTCCAAGACGATGAAGGCGTGCTCTTCCTGGCTGTGGGCGTGGATAGCGTTTTCACCGCCCTCCGCGTTGACCTTCAAACTGAGCCAGAGAACGTCTTCCTTGGCCAGATCAATGTTGACACGGCCCTGGGAGAGGTAAGGGCCTTTGATGGCGAAAGTGTAGGTGTCTGGGCTAGTCTTGGTCTCGGTGGTCATCGTTGCTCCTTTCGTATGCTATTTGCGAGAAGGCGACTCACTGATTACTGCTGTGCTGGCGGCTTCCACTCTTTGAGGTCTGCTTTCTCTTCGCGGTCCTGGGTGAAGTACTGGGAGTTATTCATCACACCTTTGCCCTCGACGGAGATAATCTCGCCGGGCTGCTTGACCTGGTACAGCACTACTTGATGATCGGGGCCGGGGTTGTAGAGCTGGTAGTAGACGCCGGCCGGGATGAGGATGCAGTCCCCTTCGTTGAGGGTGCTCTGCACCGTCTCCTCTGGCGGTTGGTCGTTGTGGCGGTGGCGGATGACGGCAGGGCCCTTGAGGACGAGGAAGGTCTGGCCGGTGCCGACGTGGTAGTGC
>JBJKQC010000147.1:0-3132 GCA_046705745.1 Dehalococcoidia bacterium | reverse complement strand
CATCCACGTCCGCGGCTACAAGGAGGAGGGGACCATCACGACGCCCTTCGATATGACGGTGCTCAACGACCTGGACCGCTTCCACCTGGTGATGGACACCATCGACCGGGTGCGGCAGGCTGGGGCCAAGGGCGTTTACCTGAAGCAGCAGCTCGAGGACAAGCTGGTCGAGCACCGACAGTACATCGACAAATTTGGCGTGGACCTGCCGGAAGTCCGGAACTGGCGGTGGCCTGCCGCCCAATGAGTGCCCTCACCCCTGCCTGAGGAAATGAGGCAGTCATTGGGACGAAAATGGCGCCTGCTCATGTGGTGCCCGTAGGCGCGTTCTTCCTGGGAAGGACCGCGCCTGGGCTGGGTGGAGGTGTCTCTGTTCGTCCTGTCGAAGACCCCGTATCGCAGCGACGAATCGGGGAACGCGGAAGCTGTCGAAGCCTGTCTGAGCACCGTCGAAGGGGACGGATCAGCGCCCACACGGGCCATAGGTCCGCCGTCGAGGCCGACCTCATTTCGTTCCGCTTGGTGGTGGCGTGGCCTTACTGCCTAGCGTTCACCGTACGGGCTCCTGGCCTGCCGGGCGTGGGCAAGGCCGCTTGCCGTCGGCCTTATACGAGCGCTTCTTCGGGCGCGGCCTCCGGTTCGGGACGGCGGTTGCCCTTGCCCCACTGGCCGGTGAGCGTCAGCCAGACCGATATCACGAATATCTTGGTGTCGAGCCACAGGGACGCCTGGCGGACGTAGGCCAGGTCCAACTCCAGCCGCCGCGCCGCGGAGCAGTGCCGAGGCAGCTTGATGGCGGAGAGCCCCGTCAGGCCGGGACGCACCAGGCAGCGCAGGGCGAAGTCCGGCTCTTCCTTGACGTACCCCTCGTATTGCTTGACCACCAGCGGCCGCGGCCCCACGAAGCTCATGTCGCCCTTCCAGATGCTGATGAGCTGCGGGACCTCGTCCAGCGCGGTGCGGCGGAGAATCCAGCCGACACGGGTCACGCGCGGGTCCTTCTCGGTTGTCCAGCTCGGGCCCATGGACTCCGCGCCCACGGCCATCGTGCGGAACTTGTACACGTAAAAGACGCGGCCGTCTTTCCCCACCCGTGCCTGCTTGAACAGCACCGGCCCCCCGTCGTCCAGTTTGATCAGCAGCGGGATCATAGTCCACAGCAACAGCCAGACGGGCGCCATGACGATGTGCGCTGCCACCAGGATGGTGATATCGAAGGGCCGCTTGAAGGGAGCGCGGTGAGGCTCGATCAAGGGCCGGGGGGCTGTTTGGATTGCATTGGCCATGGAAAGCCTAACCTAGGAGGCCAAATAGCCTAATTAGTACCATAAGAAAAATAGCACATTTAGCCACACCATTGACCCGTCCAAGCTGGCGGTTCTTGCTAGATCCTTAGTCCCACGTCCGCCGTGCTCGGAATGCGTACGAGGAATGCAGGGGCCCCGGCTGAGCCGGGGCCCCTGTTGGTCAGCGGATGTTGGCTTACCTAGCCTTGCGCCTGGCGCCCCCTCAGGAAGAAGAAGCCGCCACCCACGACCACCAGCGCGACGATGACCGCGATGATGATGATGAGGAGGGTGTTGCCGCCACCGCCGCCGTTGCCGGATGGCGTTGGCGTCGGCTGGACCGAAGGCGTTGGGGTGGCCGTCGTGGTCGCACTCGGCGTGGGCGTGGGCTGCGTAGTCGGCGTGGGCGTCGCAGCCGCAGTGGGCGCCCCGAAGAGCGCGAAGTCAGAGAAGCCGCCCGCGTTGCCCGTGAAGGTCGCCGAGCACGTCGCCGTGCTGCCTTGCTCCGTGCAGCTCGCCTGCTCGGTGTAGATATTGCTGCCGTCCACCTTGGTGATGACGATGTCCTTGCCGGCCGCGACCTCCGCCTGGTACCAGGCGTCGTCCACGGACAGCGTCACGGTGTTGTCGCCCAGGTCGCTGTTGGTGATGCCGTTCTTGGTCACGCTGACCACGAACGCTACGTCATCCAGCGAACCGGTGGCGCCGGAGACGCCCGTCGCCTGGGCGGCGGACGTGGTGAACACCGCCTGCGCGTTACTGAGCAGCGCCGTCGGGTCCTTGGCGTACTGCACGTCCAGCGACGACCCATCGGGGATACTGCTCACGCCCACCTTGAAACTGGCGCCGATGTTCATGACACTGGCGTTGCCGCCCGTCACCTGGCTCAGGTCCGGCGCCGGCGGGCTGAGGGAGAGGGTCGCGTTGGTGAAGACCACGGAGAGGGCGTTGGCCGCCGCTACGAGCTGGACGCCGCCGCTCACCGTCATGCCGTCGGCCAGGTCCACCTTCCCCGTGCCCACGCCGTCGTTGGTGTTCACCGTGAGGCCGCCGGCCGTGAAGTTCACCGGGCCGTGGAAGGTCATCCCGCTGGTAAGCCCCATCACCGCCAGTTGCACGGCTAGCTGAGAGCCGACGTGGGTGGTGATGGCCGCGTTGGCGCCCAGCAGGCTAGGGGCGCCGGTGAAGGCCGCCAGGGAAACGAGCGAGGCGTTCAGGCCGGTGCTCCCGCCCAGCGCAGCCAGTGATGGTACGAGTACGCTGCTGTGAGGGCCGAAGACGCTGTAGCTAAAGGTGCAGTTGTGGGAATTGAGAAGCTGCAGGCCGGTGGCCCCTGTGGCAGCGTCTAATTGGATTTGGAGTGAGCTGCCATCGCTTATTGAAAGCGCGCAGTCAAATAACTTGTGGCCGAAGACGACGGGATAAATGGCACTGACAGTGGGGAAGGAGGGCGGCTTGGGGGGCCCAAAGCCTGCGAACCCCAGCGGCGGCGGACACCCGGCGGGCAAAGGGGTGGTGGTGCAGTCAGGTCCGCTATTCCCGCCCTGCTGCGACGTGCTCGCGCTCGCCACCGTGAACGTCCCGCTGTTGCTGATGGAGCCTACCGTCGACTTAAGGATGTATGTCCCATCCCGCGCGTTGGCCGGCATCGAGAGCCTGCCGGTAAGGGTTATCGTTCCACCGTTGGAGCCGCCTACCGGGAACCCGTAGCTCGAGAAAGTGATGTTGGAGTAACCGATGGTCCCGGACGCGCCGAACCCGTTACTCGACACATTGAAGGTCGTGCTGCTCGCACCCAGGTCGATGGGGCTGAAGGTAACGCCCATCGGACCCTGGAGGCTGAGAG
>JBJKQC010000146.1:0-4899 GCA_046705745.1 Dehalococcoidia bacterium | reverse complement strand
GCTAAGAATCCGGCAATAGTGATGCCGGAGACGATTCCACTCTTTCTGAGTAGGGCCTTGTCTCTGATGGTCTCTCGCGGGTCCCGCAGCATAACCGTGGCCCGGTTACCGGCCGAAACAACGATCGCCTTGCGGAACCAAACATACAGGAGCCCCAGCAATACCGCCATTGAAAGGATGCTGGCGGGCGCGATGTTCAAGAGGAACGGAGTAAAGCCGATCTGGCCCACGCTGCCGACGATGATGTTGGGCGGGTCTCCAATGAGGGTGGCCGCCCCTCCAATGTTGGACGCAAACACCTCGGCGAGGAAGAATGGGACTGGATCCAAGTCAAGGTCTTTACATAGGGCGAAGGTGACGGGTACGGCCAACACTACCACGGTGACGTTATCGAGGAACGCGGAGGCCACCGCGGTGATCAGGGTCATGAAGCAGAGAACTAGGAACCCATTGCCTCGAACCAATTGCGCGCTTTTCAGGGCTGCCCAGTCGAAGGCGCCTGTCCGCCGCACCACCTCCGCAATGGCCATCATGCCGGCCAGCAAGAATATAACCTCGAGGTTGACCTGCTCGAATGCGGTCTCCCCGGGCAAAACTCCTAAAAGAATCAGTGCCACCGCGCCCAGCATGGCGACGAGCGCGTTGGAAAACCGACCGGAGGCAATGAGCAGGTAAGCGACGGCAAAGACGGTAAGGGCAGCTATCATGAGCGCTCAAAGTCTCCTAGGGAGTGCTGATGGCTGTATTACCGAAGGGAATGCCATGCAAGGAAGCGCTGGTAAGACCAGGTGCCTACCGAGTCAGGGGCCGATGCACAAGTCCACGGGAACCTTGCACAATGCTCGGTGTCTCCGTCCATCCCTTTGGTAGCTTCCCAGCGACTATGCGGCGCATACCTATTGGAGCGGGCAGCGTACGGGTAAGCCCAAACCGTGTCAAGTCGGCCCAGTCCGGCCTACAGAATGACGGGGCCCAACCATTGCGCATCAGCGTGCCTCCCAGCTCGCGGCGCCGGCCGGTGCTCAAGAAGCCTTCGGCCTTGTCTGCCGTCTTGGCCGTCTCATGCAAGCTTCGTTGATGTACCTAATGACTATGGACCCCAATCCCAGACCCTGCATGATTCTCTGGTCTCCTCGATGCCCAGGTTCCCATATAGGCTTCTATAATCGAATGTGGATGGACTCACAGGAGAGATGCTTTTGACCTTGACCTTTGAGATCGGCGATTCTTCCCACCCGCGTGGCCACGCTTTGGTCTACTTCCGCTCACGCGCGACGAATGAGGTGTTGGCGACATATGCCCTTGTTCTGCCTATCAAGATGGACATGGGCAAATACCTGCCGCCTCTTCTTGCATCCCAACTCGGCGGTATGGCTGGCGAGATGATGGGGGAGGGGATGACCGCCTTTTCCGCTCCTCCGGTGCCGGAGGCCGTCCCTGGTGTCGAGCACCTGGAAAATCTGGCCCGCCTTCGAGGCGATGACTTGATCTGGGCAGGGGATCTCTCAATGGCTGACCCCTCGGTAGCCATGCGGGAGGCCGTGCAGGCGGCACAGGAGTACCACCAGTTGTACCAGCAGTACTTGAACTCCTCACCGCAGCCTGAGGACGAAGCGGCCCAGAAGGCCCCCGAAGCGTTGCCGGACGTTCAGCGCGTGGTTTATGAATTAATGGGAGAGCGGGACCGGCTGGGCGAGCTGTCCAAGATGGTGGGGACACTCCGGTTTGCTGTCGAACATGGCGATGATTCTCTAGCCCGTGACACAGAGGCGTTCATGCGAACCTTGAGCGAACTGCTCCCGGAGCACTTCTGGGTGAGCCGCATTATCGGCGTAGCGAAGGACCCCAGCGAGAGAGGCGGGCGGCTCGCCCAGCTTTACGTGGAGCGGTGTTACAAGCTGCTCGACGAGGACTACGCGGCTGTCGGTGACCTGGAGCGACGTATCCGCGAGCAGGGCGGCTAGCGTAGGTAGAGGCAAGCCATCGGCTCACCTGAGGTTTAACCGTCAGCTAAACGCTCGGCGTGCTTTCCCCTGCAGCCACCACATCCTCGCTGACTTCCATGTCACCCCAAGTGTAGCCGGTCTTCAGGTCTATCTTGAGCGGAACGTCCAGCTTGAGTGCGTTGGGCATGACCTCTTGGAGCATCGCGCTGAGCGCTTCTTCCTCTCCTTTCGGTGTTTCAAAGACCAGCTCGTCGTGGACCTGGAGCAGCATCCTGCTCTGCATGCGGTCTTCGTCCAGGCGGCGCTGTACCTGCACCATAGCTACTTTGATGATGTCCGCGGAAGTGCCTTGCACCGGCATGTTCAGCGCCATGCGCTCGGCAGCCTGGCGGACGGGGTAGCGGGGTGAATTGATCTCCGGAAGATAGCGGCGACGGCCCAGCAACGTTTCCACATAGCCATCGCGCTTGGCCTTCTGAACAGTCTCCTCCAGGTACTCTTTCACCCGATGGTAGGTGCCCATGTACGTCTCGATGAACTGGGCGCCTTCTTCTACGGTCAGCTCTGTTTGCTGCGAGATGCCGAAGGGGCTGAGCCCGTAGATGACGCCGAAGTTCATGACCTTCGCCAGCCGCCGCATCTCCCGCGTGACCTGGTCCAGAGGGACTTTGTAGATGAGCGAGGCCGTGGAGGCGTGGATGTCCTGGTCCTTCTCGAATGCCTCGATGAGGGCTGGGTCGCCGGAGAGATGGGCCAGCGCGCGCAGGTCGATCTGGGAGTAGTCGGCGCTCAGCAGCACCCATGTGGGGCGTTTTTCAGCAATGAAGGCTTTACGCACCCGTAGGCCAAGCTCCGTGCGGACGGGGATGTTTTGCAAGTTCGGGTCGTTGCTGGCGATACGGCCAGTGGCCGAGCCCGCCTGGTTGTAGGAGGTGTGGATGCGGTGCGTGCGCGGGTTGACTTGGGCCGGCAAGGTGTCCACGTAGGTGGACTTCAGCTTGGTGAGGGCGCGGTACTGGAGGACGTGGTTGACCACCGGGTGGGCGTCGCGCAGACCTTCCAAGATGGCGGCGTCGGTGGAATAGCCGTTCTGGGTGCGCCGACCAGCGGGCAGCTTGAGCTCCTTGAAGAGGAGGTCTCCGAGCTGTGACGGAGAGTTGATGCTGAACCGGTGCCCCACGGCATCATATGCCGCAGCTTCTTCCTCTTGGATCTTTGACGTTATCTCCTCGTTGAGCTCGGCTAGCACACCAGTGTCCACGGCGATGCCATTGACCTGCATTTGGACAAGTACCGGTACTAGTGGCATTTCGCAGTCGCTGTTGAGCTTGGTGAGGCCGTCTCGTTCCAGGTCCTCCGCCAGCACCCGCTTCAGCCGAAGCGTCATATCGGCGTCGGCGGCAGCATAGGGAGCCGCGTCAGCGATGGGCACGTGGTCAAAGGTGACCTGCTTTTTGCCAGTGCCAATGAGATCCGTGATGGGTGTCATCTCCACGTTCAGGCGGGTGAAGGCGAGCTGCTTGAGGCCGAGCGCCTTCTCGCCGACGAGGTGGGCCGCGATCATGGTGTCGAAGCCCACACGGACCTTGTTGGGGGCGAGTCCAATCGTCTGGGACAGGACCGTCATGTCGAAATTCAGGTTGTGGCCGATCTTGGCGATGGACGGTTCTTCCAGCAACGGGCGAACGGCCTTGGCGACATCCGCAAACGGGACCTGTCGCCCTTCCCTGTGGCCGACGGGAACGTAGTAGGCCTTGCCCTCCTCCACGGCAAACGAGAGGCCAACCAGATCGCATTCCATAGCGCGCGTCGAGGTGGTCTCCGTGTCGAAGGCGAGCTCCTTGGCAGCACGCAGGCGCTGGGCCATGGCGGCGAGGGCTTCGGGCGTGTCCACGATGGTGACTTCTGTGCGTTCGGCAGGGGCAGCCACTTCTGCGGCGCTTTCGCTGGGCCCGGCGCTGTCATCCAGCGATGGGGGGATGCGGCCGACGAGGCTGCTGAACTCCAACTCGCGGAATACCTCCAGCACGTCCTCGCGACGGAAGTGGCCGAACTCAGCATCAGAGAGGCCGAAGTCGCTGGGCGCGCTAGTGTCGATTGTCACCAGCTCCTTGCCGCGCCGGATCACGTCGGCATGTTCCCGGATGAGACCTTGAATGCGTGGGGGCTGGACCTCGTCCAGGCGGTCGAGCATAGCTTCGACGCTGCCGAACTGCTGGACCAGCTTGACGGCGGTCTTCAGGCCGATGCCCGGCACGCCGGGAATATTGTCAGACGTGTCGCCCGTCAATGCCTTGACATCCCGTTGCTGGATAGGCTCCAGGCCGTCGTAGCGCTCGCGGACGGCGGTGACATCGTACAGCTTGGTGTCGCTGAACCCGGTGGTGAGGAGCACCCGCACTTGGGGCGCGACGAGCTGGAGAGTGTCCGTGTCGCCGGTGGCGATGACCGTCTCGATGCCGGCCTCCGAAGCATGCTTGGCGATGGCCCCGATGACATCGTCCGCTTCGAAGCCGGGGGTGATGTAGATGGGGACGTTGAAGGCGTGCATGACTTGCTTCACGCGCTCCACGTTCTGGTGGAACTCGGGAGGCGCCTCGGGACGGTGGGCCTTGTAGGCCTCGAACTGCTCATGCCGAAAGGTGGGTCCCGGCGGGTCGAAGACGATGGCGACGTGGGTGGGCTTCTGCTCGTTCAGAACCTTGAAGAAGGTCGTGGTGAAGGAGTAGACGCCACGGATATCCTCGCCCGTTTTCCGGATGGTGAGTGGACGCTGCTGGGCGAGGGCAAACCAGGCGCGGAAGACCATGGCGTGGCCGTCCATGAGCAGCAGGCGAAGCGGGCGACTGCTGTTGCCGGCAGCCTCCGACATACGTTCCTCGGCGGCGTTCTGCGAGCCGTCATGACCCTGCCCGGCCGGGACTTGGTCGAAGAGTGTGGGGGAATCGCTTGG
>JBJKQC010000145.1:0-10080 GCA_046705745.1 Dehalococcoidia bacterium | reverse complement strand
TTGAAGTAGCCGTTGCGGGCATAGTTGTGGCTGACGCCAGGGTGCCGGTTGATGAACCTCGCGCCTTTCTCCAGTTTCTCAGGAGGGTAGCGGAAGGCGACCAAACACGTCTTGTAGCCCAGGCGGCGGGTGTCGAAGATCGCGCTGATCTGTCGAATCACATTGGCCTTCTTTAGACGCGTTATGCGTTTGACCACGTCTTCTTCGCTGATCCCCAGCTCCGCTGCCATGGTTAAGTAAGGGCGCTCGGCAAGTGGAAATCTCGACTGGAGCAGGTTGAGAAGCTGCCGGTCCACAATGTCTGAGGCCGAATTGGCCATGGCTATTCATCCCTCCCGTTGATGTTGGCTATACAAAGAATCGCTCGGCTGGGAGGCTCTTCCGTCTCCAGTTCCGACACCGGGCACTTGTCCATAATACCTAGTCATGCTGAGAAGCACCTTGTCGGTTAGTCGCGTCAGTCGCTCAAGAGCAGACCAGACGTCTTCGGGCTGAGTCGCCCACTTGAGCAGCGCTGGCTTGATCCCCGCCAAGGTCGCATTGCGGAAGAATAGGAATGCCTGGAGCGCATCGTTCAAGAAAATCCCCCGCCCCGCCAGTTCTTCGCCGTAGACGGAGCCGAGTTTGGAGGCGGCCGAAGCGGCCTCGCCCTTGTCTGGCTGGTCCATCGAGCCGAGACATAGCTCCAAGAACTCTCGCCCGAGAGCGCGCATGCGCTGATGTCCCTCTTCGTCGAAGACGGCCATCCACGCTGGTGGTCGATTGCGCGCACTCCCGCGGAGGCGTCGGCGGACTCCAGGCAGTACGTGAACCGCGCCCCCGAGCCGGATAGGCGGAGTCGTTTCTACGCCGGTCTCGATGAGTGCGTGAATATCTTCCGCCGAGAAACGGCGATGACCGCCGGGGGTACGGAAAGCGTGCACTAGACCTTGGTCGGCCCACTGTCGCAACGTGGCTTCGTTGATACCGAGCATCGCTCGGGCCATGCTAAGGGTAAGCCAGCGGCTGCCGCCGGGTTGAGTGTGGTGGTGGATGAGATTGTCGCGTTCCACGCGTAAAATCTATAGAAATCTAGGGGAATCTTGCAATCTCTGATCGAGCTGTTGGTAAGCTTAAGCAAGTGGACAGAGCAAGTCAAAGCGTGGGAACACGCTGGCCGTCTGGGAGAAATTGATTGGACTCCGTAGGCGCTAGGCGCGACTGATCGGCAAAGGAACGTCGGACGTATAAGAAGATGCGTTACTCGGAAGCCAGAGACCGCCTAGTCGAATCGTTACGCCACCAAATCAAGGACCAGCGGGTGCTGGAAGCCATGGCGAGTGTGCCGCGGGAAGCCTTTGTACCGCAGGAGCTGGCTTACCGTGCGTATGAAGACGGCGCATTGCCCATTGGCGAGGGACAGACTATATCGCAACCGCTCATGGTGGCGGTGATGACCGAAGCGATAGCGGTGGGGCCAGGGGACACCGTGTTGGATGTGGGGACTGGGAGCGGCTACCAAGCTGCAGTGCTATCGCGGTTGGCGGCTAAAGTCGTGAGCGTGGAACGTGTTAGCGCGCTAGAGGAGCGAGCTCGCCGGACGCTGCTCGCGCTGGGCCACGAGAATGTAGAAGTGCATCACGCGCGAGATGAGCTTGGCTGGCCCGATGGCGCGCCATACGACGGCATCGTTGTAGCGGCCGCCGCGCCGTCCGTGCCGAGGTCGCTGGTGGACCAGTTGGCGGAAGGCGGGCGGTTGGTGATCCCGGTCGGCCCGCCTTTCGAGCAAAACCTGGCGCGGGTTGTCAAGAGAGGGACAGACATGGAGGTAACCTGGCTGGGTCCATGCCGCTTCGTCCATTTGGTGGGAGAGGACGGGTGGCCAGAGGACGCTGCGCCGCCGGAATTGAACGCCTAACTGTCCAGCAGTATTCATTTAACAATCTATTCATTGACGCAACTTGCGGGCGGTCTATACCATCGTTCGGTAGTGGCTACATCTCGTTTCGTTCAGGCGAGAGCCTGACGCGATGCCAATGGAGCGCAGCCACGTACCGAGCAGAGTCCTGCTTAGGCAACGCAAGGGTGTGGCAATTCGGTCCACGGGGGCGTTTGCATGTCCAGCAATTCGAGGCAAGCGGGCGAAGCCAGGGCGATCGCCGAGCAGATCGTTGTTAACTTGACGCGGGTTATCTTGGGCAAAGAGGACGAGCAGCGCCTCGCGGTGATGGCGCTAATGTGCCGTGGGCACATACTCATCGAAGACGTGCCCGGCGTAGGGAAGACGATGCTAGCCAGGAGCATCGCCAAGAGCATCGGTGGAAGTTTTCGGCGCATACAGTTCACCCCGGACCTGCTGCCGGGAGACATCACGGGTGTGTCGATCTTCAATCAGAAGACCGGTGAGTTTGAGTACCGCCCGGGCCCCATCATGGCGCATGTAGTCCTCGCAGACGAAATCAACAGGGCTTCTCCGAAGACCCAAGCGGCGCTTCTCGAGTCCATGGAGGAGCGTCAGGTTACTGTGGACGGCATCACGCACCTACTGCAGGAGCCGTTTATTGTCTTGGCTACGCAGAACCCTATTGAGTACGAAGGGACGTTCCCGCTCCCGGAAACGGAGCTGGACCGTTTTTTGGTGAGGCTAAACCTGGGCTATCCAGCATACGAGGACGAGATGGAGGTGCTGGAATCCCAGCGGTATGAGCATCCCATCGACAGCATTGGACAGGTGGTCGATGAGGAAGGCCTCCATCTCCTTCAACACGCGGTCAAGGAGATACACGTCGACGAGGCCATTCGCGGGTACATCGTGTCCATCGTCACCGCCACACGGGAGCATCCGGACCTATACCTCGGGGCGTCACCTCGAGGTTCACTCGCTTTGTTTCGCCTGGCCCAAGCCCGCGCGTTGCTTGACGACCGGTCCTTTGTCCTGCCGGACGATGTGAAGGCCTTGGCGTATCCGGCATTGGGTCACCGCCTTATCTTGAGCTCGGCAGCGCGCATTCAGGGTTCGACGGCCCGTAATGCCATAGAAGACGTGCTCGAACGCGTGCCGGTACCGGGCGCAACGCCGGCCAGCTAGAACGCTGCCGCTAGGGGAGGGGGCCGAGGTGGGGGTGAAGCGCTCGTTCGAGCGATGCGAGTGCCGGATGTGGGTGTGCAAGCGTGCCGCGGCCTAATCCCTGCCGTACTGGCGGAGTGGACCGTCTAAGCACAGCCGAGGGAGAGCGGTCTTGAAGGGAAGGATTACCTGGGTCTTTTTGGGGTTGGTGGTGCTGGTCCTGGCCTTCGCCACATCGTCCGCTTTGTTGTATCGGCTTCTTTTCGGCATTCTGGCGGTCCCGCTCATCGGCTATGCGGGCAGTTGGCTAGCTGTGCGCGGTCTGAACGGCGAGGTTCGTTTGCTCACGCCGTTCCTGCAAGTCGGCGGGACTCTGGACGAAGAAGCAGTCATTCGCAGCCGTCACTGGTGGCCCAAGCTGTTGCTTGAGGTAGAGCATGAGACCCGGCCGTTCGGCAAAGGAGGCAGGGTCACGACGTTGTGGCCATACCGGTCAGCCTCATGGGCCATGAGTAAACACTGCGAGCGGAGAGGCACCTACGCCTATGGGGTCCTGGTGGTCACCAGCCGGGACCCGTTGGGACTGTTCAGCCGCAGCGTGCGGGTAGGGCATTCCAAGACAGCGCTTGTTTACCCTGCCACCGTGGACATTCCCGGGTTCTTCGTGCCGTCGGGCCGCGGCTGGACCGAGGGTGTCGTAAAGGGGACTACGTTCGCTCCAAGTTCGGTGGCCTCTGGAATTCGCGAGTACGTGCCGGGCGACACCATGGGACGGATCCATTGGCCCGCAACGGCGAGGGCCGGCAAGCTAATGGTGAAAGAGTTTGAGCATGAGCCATCCGGACCAGCGGATGCCGTGTGGGTGATGTTGGACCTGGATGCATCCGTGCAGGCGGGGGAGGGTACTGAAAGCACGGTTGAATATGGCGTGACGGTGGCTGCCTCAATCGCGAAGCGGTTCCTGGACAACGGCATGACCGTGGGCATGGTGATTGGTGGGCCTCCGCCGATGGTGATCAAGCCTGGCGCTGGACTCGCTCAACTCGGACACGTGCTGCAGACGTTGGCCGTCGTGGAAGCGGATAGCGCATCTTCCGTGGCCGACATAGCCGCCGCTACGTCCGCGGAGCTCACTACCGGCGCTTGCGTTGTGCTGGTATCGCCCGCATCGACAGACGCGATCTCTTCTGCTGCCACGCTCCTTGAAACGCATGGCGGCACTGTGATCCCCGTCCTCTTGGACGCCGGCAGTTTCGCGGGCAAGCCGCCTGCGCCTGGCGGCCAATACCGCCTGCCCGGTACCGCCTTGAATGCGTATGTGATACATCGGGGTGACAAGATCGAGCGGCAGCTTGACCATCGAATTCATGGGACAGCTTCACCGCAGCCCGTCCCGGCTCCGGTGCGCTCGTGACCTCTGTCAGCAGGGTGTTAACGTCCGCGCCCGCACCGCCGGTGTCTCTTTGGGGACGGTTCATCTCCGGCACTGGGCTGACCATCGCTCTCACCGTTGGTCTGCTGCTGGCCGTGACCTTGCCAATCTACGATGCTCACTGGGTATCCGGCATGATCCCCGTCCCCGTGGTGGCGCTGGCTGGGCTCGCGTTGGCCACGGGGTTTGTGTACACGGGCGTATCAACGCTTCGGAGTCACCTGGTAGCCATAGGGATAGGCGTGTTGTTGGTCTTCCTGGCCGGGCTGACGCTCACTCCCCAGGCCTCGATAGCCGGCCTCGTCAGCGAGTTGTCTGGTTGGATGAATGCGGTCGGGACGGACGAGGTCAGGAGCGGCGTGGTGGAGTTCGGCATCTTCATCACTGCGGTGGCCTGGATGCTAGGGTACGGCGGTGGTTGGCTGGTGGTCCGCCGTCACATGGGATGGCCGCTGGTGTTGATGAGCGCCGTCGTGTTACTGCTGGTGCTTTCCAACCTAGGTGGCGGGAGAGCGTGGGACCTGGCAGCGTTCATGGGCATGAGCGCGCTCCTACTCATCCACGTAGCTACTGCTCGGCGGCTCGGTGTCTGGCGAGTCAAACGCCTCGCATTCGACCCATTCACCGTGCTGTCGCAATCGGCCTTCCTGCTTGGGTTTGGTCTTGTAGCAGTCCTGGTGGCGTCCGCGTTGCCTGCTCCGAAAGCAGCGCCGCTGGTCGGGCTTGCTAACATGGCGCAACACTCGTTGGACTCGCTGCAAGTGAGGTTCAGCCAGTTGTTCAACGGCCTGCCGTCCCGCCGCGGATACACCACCCTGATCTATAACAACCAGACTTTCTTCACAGGCAATCCCCACTTGACGAAGACCTTGCTCTTCGAGGTCTCGGGCGGCCCGGGCACTTACTGGCGCGCGCGGTCCTACAGCATATACACCGGAAGGGGTTGGGAAGGGACCGGTGACGTCCTCGTCCCGTTGAAAGATGTTCAACAGCCGCGCTACGAAAGCCGGGTTAGCGTCACCTATTACTTTCGCGTCAACGCGGCCACGGACACCTTCTTCAGTGCCGGAAACCCGGTGTCGGTTAGCGAATCGGCTCAGGCCCTCACGTTTCCGGGACTGTCTGGGGACGTACAGCAGCTGCGCTTGAGCCAAGGATTGAAATACTTTCCAACACGGACGAACCTGCGCTACTCCACCACTGGATCGGAGTCTGTCGCGACACCCGGTGAGCTCATTCAGGCCGGGACCGGCTATCCCTCGTGGGTTACCCAACACTACTTGCAGCTTCCGGCGGAGCTCCCGCGCAGGGTGGTTGCGCTTGCCCGGCAAATCACAGCGCAGGCTAACACTCCGTATGACAAGGCCGCGGCGATTGTCGCCTACCTAAGGACCATTCCTTATAACCTGAACATCCCTGGGCCTCCGCAGGGCATGGACGGCGTGGACTACTTCCTTTTCGATATCCGGGAAGGGTACTGTGACTACTATGCCTCCGCGATGACGGTGATGCTACGGGCCGTAGACGTGCCGGCACGGTATGTGCGCGGCTACGCCAGCGGGTCCTACGATTTGGAGACGGGCGAATACCAGGTGTTGGACGACAACTACCACGCTTGGGTGGAGGTCTACTTCCCCAACTATGGATGGGTGCCGTTTGAGCCCACGCCGCCCAACGCCGCCGAATTTGGCGGGCAGGGCAACAATCCGATCCCTGCACCGGTGGTCAACAACACCAGCGGTGGGAGCGCCCCGCCGCCAGACCAGGTGGACCTGGGCGACCAGACCAACACAGGAGGCAACGGTGGCTCGGGTCATCTTGCCATCGTCCCGATGGTCCTCATATCCATCGCCGCGTTGGCAATGCTGGCTGGGCTGTTGGTCTGGTACCGGTGGTGGTGGCGCCTGGGCCGCCTGAGCCGGGCTGATGAGTTGTACGCGAAGATGCTTCGCCTGTCGACGGTGCTGGGGTTCCCACGGCGCCAGGACCAGACTCCCTTGGAGTATGCCAACACGCTGGCCGTGGAACTGCCCGCAAGCGCCGCTGAGATCCGAGCTATCGCAAAGGCCTATGCCCGCCGGCGCTATGGAGCGGCGCCCATGCCGCTGCGGGATGTTCGCCGGGCTGAGGAAGCATGGGGGCACTTGCGCTGGCAACTCATTCGGCGCTTGTTCTGAGCCGCGGCTGGCGAGCAAATGGCGTAAACGCAGATAGGGGCGCTCACTTGAACGCCCCTACGGAGATGCCTGCGGACATTTCCGTTAGCGCGGCGCGCCGGCCCACTCCTTGAACTTGTCCAAGGACCAAGTCGAGAAGACCTTCTCGATGTCCGGCACGGCAGCGCTCCGTCCACCTTCTAGCTGCACGTACTTGATGGCCTTACGCCGGTCCGCACCGAGGGCCGCCCGCTCCGTGGGAATCTCGATGTGCTCTGCCTTCGCCTGCTCTCTGAAGACGTTGATGGGGTCGCCGCCGTCTTGCACAAGGCCCGCCTGCTCGGTAAGCAGCTTGCGGTACAGAATGATGCCGCGGTCTGACTCCCCCAGCTTCTCCCGTTGCCGCTGTGCTATGGCGCCTTGGGTCGCCCAGGCCATCTTGTCCTGGTCAATCGTGTACTTGGTATTGAACCTGCCGTCTTCGTCGAACACGGGCGCGTACTTGTACGGCACCGTCTCTTGGCGGGGCGCCGTCGTGCCCGGGGCTGCGCGGAAGGCCGAGAACGTGATGTGCAGCGTGTTTTCGTCGTCGATGGGCACGCGGTACTGGAGCATCTTCAGAATGCCGTCGCCGCCCACGAATAGAATGTTCGGGAAGAGCACTGGGTGACCGTACTTCCAGTCGTCGTCCTCCTCGGTGTAGCCCTCGAGCACCCGGCGCTTGATGATCCCGTGGTCGAAGACGTTCAAGGCGATCTTCTGGTGCGGGATGCGCGGGGGTATGGCCGCGAGCTGGCCTTCTTCCAACTGGCGCTGCTGGAACGTGTAGAAGCGGTGCAGCCACTCCACGTGCACCGGGTCCAGCGAGTTCTCCATGCACTGAAGCCAGTTGCAGGGAATGTGGGACAGCGTTATCTCGAATACCGCGTTGGTCCAGGTAAGCGGCTCCCAGTGGGGCAGGAATGGGACCGGCGCTGGGCCGAAGTAGGCGAAGAGCAGGCCGCACTTCTCCTGGACAGGGTAGGAAGTTATCTGGACCTTCTCTTTGAACCGGCCGTCGGGGTGCACCGTCTCCTCGAAGGGCTGCTCGATGCACTGGCCGGTCTCGTCGTACATCCAGCCGTGGTACATGCAGCGGAGGCCGTGCTCCTCGGGAATGCCGTAGGCCAGGTTCACCCGGCGGTGGGGGCACGCGCGGTCGATGAGCCCGTAGGTCCCGGACTTGTCCTTGTAGAGGACGAGGTCCTCGCCGAAGACCCTGACCTCCTTGGTGGGCCGGTCGTCCAACTCTGCCTTCGCGGCGATGGGGTGCCAGTAGCGGCGCATGAGCTCGCCCATGGGCGTGCCCTTGCCGACACGGGTCAGTTTCTCGTTTTCCTGTAGGCTCAGCATGCGGTTGTCCTCCGTTCTTTCAAGGGCCCTAGCCGTCTAATACGGCAGGGATAGCACAGTCACCGGGCCGGGTCAAGCAGGCCATGGACGGCGCGCGTGGCCAGGTGAGAGGTGAACAGTGAAGGGTCAACGGTGAACGGCCGCCCCACGCGGCGTGAGGGCGCAGGGGCCACCGACTGCAGGCCACCTTCGAGGACGCCTCCGAACCGCAGCAGACCAGCAACACCATGCGCAACAACCCGCAAAATACCCGCAACAGACCCGCAAATCATGCGCAAATCATGCGCGAATGACCCGCAACGCGCGCAACACTGAAATCCTCTCCCGCAGGCCACGGCCTGGCGCAGGGGAATTTGGAGGTGAAACATTCGCGTAAATTTCTTTTTCACGGAACACCGGGCGGGCTGGGGACGGATAGTGAGAGGGCGCTACGGAATGGCATGAATCTACCTTACGCTGTCATTATACCACCAACAAGCATCGGAGCGAAGGCGCAGATGGCAGGTGGAGGTGACCAAAGGGCAAGTACGTTAGGGCTGAGCGGGGCCGCCTGGCTTCGGCGGCCGCTTGGCGCGGGCGAAGAAGAGTCCGGCCACCAGTGCGCCGGCGGCGTAGGCGGCGAACACGGTCTTGTAGCTCCCCGTGAGGTCATAGGCGAAGGCTGCGACCAGGGGGCCTAGGGCCATGGCCGGGGTGACGAGGAGGATGCTGAGGCCGGTGATGGCGCCGACGCTGCGCCTGCCGAAATAGTCCGGCCATGCCTGCGATTGGAGCTGCTGCACGCCGCCGATCACGGCCCCCAAGGGAAACGCGCTGAGGAAGAGGGTCACGGGGCTGGCGCTCAGGGTGAAGAGGGCGATGACGATTCCGTAGCCGAAGCCATAGGCGGTGAGCCCGGCGTGTATCCCATGCCGGCCCGCGATGTAGCCCCAGAGAGGCCGGGCCCAGATGGCGCCGAAGGCGTAGGTGCTGTAGGCCCAGGCGGCGGTAATGGCGCTCATGCCGTTGTCTTGGAAGTAGGGGACCATGTTCGCGATGAGGCCCGTGGCGGGGAATCCAGTCAGGATGAAGGCCGCCACCATGTACCAGAACGTATGGGTCTTGACGGCTTCGGCGCGGGTCCATTGAGCCTCGGCAATTTGGGGCGTGCTCATGGGGATGCTGGCCAGGGCCGGCTGGTCGCCGTCGGGCAGTTGGCCTTGGTCCTCCGGGCGCCGGCGGACGATGAGCCAGACGAGCGGGACGAGTATGGCGAGCTCCAGGACGCCCATGAGCGCCCAGCTGGACCGCCAGCTCGTTCGGGAGACCAGCACGGCGATGAGTGGTCCCATGGCCACGCCAAAGAGCGCGCGGCCGCCGCTCGCCCAGGCGAACGCGGCGGCCCTGCGGCGAACGAACCAGTTGGCGATGGCGGTGCGCGGCCCGAGGTTCTCCAGGCCCGCTCGTGCGGCGCCGACGCCAAGCCCCAAAAGCACGTAGTACTCCCAGGGGGCCCGCACGAAGGCTAGGAGGACGAGGAATAAACCGCCGCCGATGGCGCTGAGGGTCATGGCGACCCGCGCGCCATGGCGGTCGAACAGCGGACCGAGGAGCATGCCGGCGCCCGCGGCGGAAACGGTGGCCACCGTCAGGGCTCCGGTGAGCGTCGCTCTGCTCCATCCGAGGTCCATTTGCATGGGCACCAGCAGCAGCCCGAACAGGTAGCTGGTGGTGGACCCGTGGAGGAACAGTGCCAGGAAGGAGACGAAAACGATCCACCATCCTCTGAAAGTGGGATAGCGCTTCGCGTGGCGAGCAGGTGCGATTTTGGCCGACATGGGCTGTAGTGTGCACGATTGCACGGCAGGCTGCACGATGGCTGTCTTGCCTGCGGGAGTGGGCCGCCCCCGGCCAGGCACAAGGGGCACTCCGGTGAAGGAAGGTCATGGGTACAGCGACTTCGAGGCGCTCCGCTCGGAAGGCCCTCGGCGAGTCTTAGGGCACATCGAAGGGCCGATGGACTCTTGACCCTTAATTCGCGCCTTCATCAGAAATAGCGCCGCAAAGGGATGGCC
>JBJKQC010000144.1:0-4166 GCA_046705745.1 Dehalococcoidia bacterium | reverse complement strand
ATGCCCTCAGATCAGGAACTGCCAGCTCAGGACGGCATCTGCTGCGGGCGTGGGCTCAGCGGCGGGTGGTTGTGCCTGTCCAGGAGTGCTAGGCGCCAAGGGAGCGCGTGTCGGCGGCGGCTTGACGGTGCTGACTTGCTCGTGTGGGCCCTTCGCGAACCACTTGGCGATAACCTGCTCTGCTGCCTTGTGCTGGGGTGAGTATGACGTCAGCTGATCCGGGCTAGACCAATAGGCCGACGTCATGGAGTGCCAGTCCCATATCTGAACACCCGCAAAGTAACTAACGCCGCTCCAATACTGGAACATCGCCTCAAAGCCCGTTGCTTGGGCGTTTTGGTCTTCCGCGCCCGTGGAAGTGTAGTCCCACGGTGTGTGCAAATTGTCTTGCAGGCTGCGGTACCCGGTTTCTGTGAATAGCACCGGCTTGTTGTATTTCTCGTGAAGCGGCCCGATCGCTTGCTGGTCCCGCTGGGCCCACTGCTGGACGAGCGAGTCGACGGTATAGGGCGGATTGAAGGGATAGTAAGCGGAGATTCCGATGTAGTCCAAATCCCCCCAGAATTGGATTTGGTCCACCTCGTCGGTCCACCCGCCGTTCCCGCCGCCGGTGCCCCAGTTGGCGCTGTAGGTGAGCTTGCCGGAATAACGGCTGCGGATGTCCTGGATAAGGCTTTCCCATTGCTGTGTGTAGGCAGGCGCAGTCATCTTGACAAGTTCCGACCCGATGGTGATCTCCTCAACGGAGTTCTGCTGGGCGAAGTCCGCATACGTCTGGAGCATCTGGCCGTAGGACTGGAACCATGCGTTCGGGTCGCTTGCGGAGATGTAGGCTCGCCATCCTCCGCTCGCCACATACAACACTATCTTCAGGTTGACCTTGAGACCCAGCTGGTGGGCGTAACTGACACCCGCTGTAAGGGCCGCCGTGGTGGGAGCGGTGGGTGATGTCTGGATGGCCGATGAATGGTCATCTGCCTGCTCCAAGGGGATTACCAATGTGACATAGTTGGCGTGGTCGTTTGCCAACTCCTTCACCGCCTCCTGAAAGCCGGTAGATGCGTACTCCGTTGGATAGTTTGAGTTAATGCTGGCGCCCATTTGCCAGTCCTGTACGGCTGCGGAGACTGGTGCTGGGGCCGACGTCGAGAGGAACGCGAAGCAGCTAATCAACACAAATAGTGCAAACGCCAGGAAGAACGTGCTCTTTCTCATGCACACCATTCTCCCGAAGCGACAGTCGAAGCCTACCCACATACGACCTAGGTTGGAGTGTAGCCGCGGAGTAGCACAGGCCATGGGGTCAGCCAAGGGTAGGCTGTGCAGGATGGACTAGATGCTGTGAGGGGATATGGCGCCGGTTTCCGGTGACTGCCCTGTGCGCAACGGGCATCGCCGATGCCGAAACGCGCGGGCTGGGGTGATCGATCGAGATCTGTCCGGCCCTAGGGGCGGATAAGCCGGCTAACCCCTGCCCTTGGACGCCCGTACAGATACTGTGACCTTCGGCTTATTGCTTTGTGCTCTGACCGTTACTTTTGTGACCGTTTCTGTTTCAGGGACTGAGTAAGGTACACCCGTAACACTTGATGGCCTTGGGCCTGAGGGCCAACGAAGCGGCCGCCGGATGCCCTACCTGGGGTGCTGGGCTTGGGGCTTGTGCCGAAAGGCAATACGCGGACGGGGCACTGACGTTGGAAGCTCCTACAACGGTTCTTGTGTTGATAAGGGAGGAACTATATGGGAATCACTGTATTTGTTGTCGATGATCACACTTTGCTGCGAGAAGGGCTCACCAAGCTACTGAACAGTGCGCCTGACATAGAGGTCGTCGGCGAGGCTGGGAATGGGTTCGAGGCCGTGGAAAAGATACGGGAGCTCGGCCCGAAGGTAGTCCTGATGGACCTGTATTTGCCGGGGCTCGATGGCATCGAAGCGATACGGCAGATCTCCAAGGACCTTCCCGAAACGTATTGCATTCTGCTGACGGCTTCGTCGGAAAGAGACAATGTCGTAGAGGCCACTCGGGCTGGTGCACGAGGCTACATGGTCAAGAATGCCTCGGCCAGCATGATCCTTTCCCAAGTGCGCCAGGTTGCCGCGGGGAAGGTGGCGCTCTCCGAGGAGATGGCGTCGAAGTTGCTCGCTGGGCTAGCACAAAACACCTTCTCGCCGCATCGCGATAGCGTAGGGCCTTACGTCGCGCTCACTGGGCGTGAAACGGAAGTCTTGGGCCTGCTGTGTAAGGGCATGGCCAACAAAGAGATCGCTGGCGAACTCAACATTTCAGAGCATACGGCACGGGCGCACGTGCGCAGCCTGATGCAGAAGCTCAATGTGGACAATCGGACCCAGCTGGCCATCTATGGCGTCCGTGAGGGCGTGGGGTGGAAGGCCAAGCCTGCGGAGGAAGCCGGACTTGCCCGGCAACAAGAGTGGGCCTCCGGTCGCTCGCTGGCGTTGTCAGGGGCTGAAGGACGCCGGTGAGGTTGGCGGGGGCGAAGCATCCGATGGGTTGGAAGTCCTGGTGGGTAACGGTGAGGATGCTTCGCCCCCAGGCTCGTTTCCGGCGTCCCGATGGTTCTCTCGATAGTCCTTTCCTTTGTGGCACCCTCTGCTGCGGCACCCCCTGCGGCATCCTGGGGTGTCGAGTTCTCCACTAAGCGTTCGCCATGGTGCGTGCGGACATCTGCTGGGCCTCCGCCGAGAGGACGGGCAGGCTGGTGAACGCCTTCCGGTATTCTTCCGTCGACTCGACCCAGTCCTCCCCTTCATTGATGATCGTGGTAGCCGTGCGGATGCCGTAGAGCGATGGCTGGTCGACCCCAGGCGGGACCGTGCCGTGGTCGCGCAGCGCCTTCGCGGCCTCGATGAGGCGCCTCCGGACCTTGATGATCATCATGTCAGCGACACCAAGGTGCTCCCTTGCCCGGTTGACGACGGGCCCCATGCTTTCCAGGATTGCCTTGTCCTGGAGGTTAATGGAGCCGATGCCGGAGAACCGCTTGGTGAGCTGCGCGTCGTAGTCGGCGAGATAGTCGTTGCCGGCGTCCGCCACCAGCCGCCAGTGGGTATAGGGGTCGTTGGTGGGTTCCACGAAGCCGCCTGGGTCGGGCAGGAAGAGGGCCCGGCGCTCCTCCTCGGTGATGGGACGTACGGGGTTCCAACGGACGTCCCACTTCATCACGTGGTAGTCGTCCAGCGGTATCCACCACTGGAGCGGGCACTCCGCCCGGCTCACCGGCGCGAACATGCCGTAGAAGGGGAATAGGAACTGGGTCACGCGCCAGTACACCTTGCCCGGCTCTTCGCGGCGGCCCGCGGCGTACATCACGCCGTAGTCCATCCGGCGGACGTCCATGTTGGGGGCAGGGTCGATGTAGTACAGGCCCCGGTTGGCGGGAGGCATGCCAGCGAAGTCGGCGCTGCCGTTGGCGTCCAAGCGTGTGTGCAAGAACGAGAGGTGGGAGGAGTCGATGTTTCCCTCCAGCCCCTGGACCCAGTTGGATGCCTGTAGGTCGCGCCGGACCGTCACGTGCTCGGGCGGGAGCAGGTTGAACTCCAGGTCCGGCAGTGGCGGCGGCTCATTACGCGGGCCCATGTAGGCCCAGACCAGGCCGTTACGCTCCTGGACCGGGTAAGCCCGCAAGCGCACTTTGTCCTTGAAGTTGCTGCGGGCAGGCTCGTTCGGCATGTCCACGCAGCGGCCCGCGACGTCGTACTTCCAGCCGTGGTACACGCAGCGCAGGCCTTCCTGCTCGTTCCGCCCCCAATAGAGGGATGCCCCCCGGTGCGCGCAATGTTCTTCCAAGAGTCCGAGCCGCCCGCGTGTGTCCCTGAAGATGATCAGGTCCTCGCCCAGCAGCTTGATGCGTCTTGGCTTGCTGTCGTTGTTAGGGATATCGGATGACAGGTAGATGGGCAGCCAGTACTGGCGCATGAGGTTGCCCATGGGCGTGCCTGGGCCGATCCGGGTCAACAGCTCGTTGTCTTCCAGAGAGAGCATGGCGAACTCCTTTCACCCGCGTGCGTTCCGCATTGCCGCGATGGCCCGCCATCGGCGGGCGAGTATGCGTGCCGTGGGGCGATTCTAACACCGATTCCCGTGCCGTCGGAGGCATAAAGGGGTGAACGGTGAACGGTGAGCGGTGAGCAGTAAGCAGTAA
>JBJKQC010000143.1:0-5063 GCA_046705745.1 Dehalococcoidia bacterium | reverse complement strand
CCGGATTAAGCAGCTCAAGGACGAGGAAGAGTCCTACGCGCAACGCGGCGATTACGAGTCGGCCGCCAAGACCCGCGCGGAGCGGGTCCAGGCGGAGGCCAAGTTCGAGGCAGAGCGCAAGACGTTCTTGGGACGCGACCACGATGAGATGGTGGTCAGGGAGAGTGACATCGCCGAGCTGATTGCCAAGTGGACGGGCATCCCTGCCACGCGCTTGATGGAGGAGGAGGCCGAGCGGCTTTTGCACCTGGAGGACCGGCTTCACGAGCGTGTCGTGGGGCAGGACGATGCCGTCCGGGCCGTGGCCGACGCCATCAGGCGGTCCAGGGCCGGACTCAAGGACCCGCGGCGGCCCATCGGCAGCTTCATGTTCCTCGGGCCGACAGGTGTCGGCAAGACGGAGCTGGCCAGGGCGCTGGCGGAGTACCTGTTCGATGACGAGCAGAACATGGTGCGCATCGACATGTCGGAGTACGGCGAGCGGCACACCGTGTCCCGGCTCATCGGGGCACCGCCGGGCTATGTCGGGTATGACGAGGCCGGGCAGCTCACGGAGGCGGTCCGGCGCCGGCCGTACCGGGTGGTCCTGTTCGACGAGATCGAGAAGGCGCACCCGGACGTGTTCAACGTCATGCTGCAGATACTGGATGATGGCCGATTGACGGACGGCCACGGTCGCACCGTGGACTTCCGCAACACCATCATCATCATGACCAGCAACCTCGGCACGGCGGAGTTCGCCCGTTCCGCTATCGGCTTCCAGGCCGGCGGACAGAAGGCGTCGGATGAGCAACGCCAGCGCGACGCGGTCATGGAGGCGTTGAAGCGGGAGTTCAGGCCAGAGTTCCTGAACCGGGTGGACGAATTCATCATCTTCCACCAGCACACTCAGGAGCAGCTCCGCCAGATCGTGGAGCTGATGGTGAACGAGGTCCGCGAGCGGCTCTCCGACCGCAACATCGGCGTGGAGCTGACGGAGGCGGCCAAGGACTGGCTGGTGGACGAGGGGTACGACCCCGTGTACGGTGCGCGGCCGCTGCGCCGCGCGGTGGAGCGGTACGTGGAGAACGAGGCCGCCAAGCGCATCCTGAGCGGCGAGTTCAAGGACGGCGAAACGGCCCTTGTGGACGTCGCGGACGGCAAGCTGACCTTCCGTAAGAAGGAGGCTGCCGTCGGCGCCACGGCCTAGGCACGCGCCAGCGGATAGTCGTAAAGGGGGGAGCGTCCCGGTCAATCGGGGCGTTCCCCCCTTGCCCCCTAAGCCCTCTTCCTTCCGGTCACCAGCAGGTATTCATTCCCCTCGCTTTCACTGTGGAGGGGGATGAGCTCTTCGCGGAGCGCAGGCCACCGGCCGTCCCGTTCGGTCAATGCCCGCACCGCCATAAACGGCCCAAATCGGGTCGAGTGGAACTCGATGTTCTCCTCGGGCGAATCGAACCCCCACTCGATCGTCCCCCGTTCGAACTCCAAGTCGACGCCCGTCCCAGCGAACAGCTTCCGTACGCGGTCCTGCGAGCCCCATAGAGCGGGCGGCGACGCGGCCTCGGGCGGTGGCGGCATATAGCGGCCCAACGTCTTGAATACTTGGCTAATTGGGCTGTCAGGCGTCCAATTGCACAGCACCATCCGCCCACCCGGCCGCAGCACGCGGACCAGCTCGTGCGCAGCCACCTCATGCCTCGGCGCGAACATCACCCCCAGGACGGATAGCACCACGTCGAAGCTCTCATCCTCGAACGGCAGCGCCTCCGCGTCCCCTTCTGTCCACTTGATATCGACGTCGGCCTCCGCGGCCAGACGCCGCCCCGCCTCGAACAGCTCGGGCGTCAGGTCCACTCCAGTGACCCGACCGCCCGCCTGCGCCGCACGGATCGCGGCGTTGCCCGTGCCGCATGCCACATCGAGCACATCCTCGCCGGCGCGAATACCGGCCCGCCGGACCACTCGCTCGCCCAGCGGCCATAAATCGCGCTGGGCGACAGCCGGGAAATCGCCCGCCGCCCACATTCCGCGCATACGCTGCTTCACCTCCGCCAGCTCTTTGGTGGTCATGGCCTGCCTCCTCATTGCTTCAACAACGGTCCCGCGGTTGAACGACTGCATCTCGTGGCCTTTTGCCCTTTCGGGGTATGACCGGCCGTCGCGCTCATGCTTACGCAACGCCCATGCATGAGCATGGGTGATAACCCTCAAGTCGCGGCGAAAATGCGGTGTTAGAGGTGCCGGACGGCGTACGCAGCCGCCTCGGCGCGGCTGTTTAGCCCCAGCTTGGCCAGAACGCTGGAGACGTGGTGCTCCACGGTTTTCCGTGTGAGGAATAGTCGCTCCGCAAGCTCTTGGTTGGAGAGACCTTCGGCCAAGAGCGCCAAGACCTCGCGCTCACGTTTGGTGAGCAAGCCTATCCCCCTTGGCCCAATGCGGGCTGCTTTCACGCCCAGCGAGCGCAGGAACGCCGACGCCTCGTTGGCGTAACGGCCGGCGCCAAGCGCCTCGAAGGCGGCAAGGGCGGCCTTCCCTTCAGCGATGACAGCTTCTCGCTCATTCTGGGCAATTGCCCCAGCCAGCAGAAGGCGAGTCCGCCCGGCCTCCAACGGCATTTCGAGCCGGACGAAGACTGTGAGGGCCCGTTCAAGGTGATGGACCGCAGCGGCATCGTTCCCTTCAACGGCCAGGACACGCCCCAGACTTCGCTCACCCCGTGCGACGATAACCTCGCAATCGGTCTGTGCGCCTAGCTCCACGAGCCGCCGCACAGTCTCGCCCGCTTTCTCTGTGGCCCCTTGCTGGAGCTCCGCCTCCGCCAGCAAGTCCAGTAGGACCGCCCTTTCCAAGTTCACAGCCGATCCAGCCCGATGAGGCGCTACACTCCTAGGCTCCTGGCCGTCCATTTCTCCAAGCGCGCGACGAAGAACGCGTCCGGCCACGATCGGCTCTCCCCGGGCCAGATGGATGGCGCCGCGGACGCTTGCCGTGGGAACGTGGTCTTCGAAGTCCGCCACAAGCCGTGCCGCCTCTTCAGTCCTTCCCTGCGCCAGACGCAGCTCGGCGAGCTTCGCCAGCGCTTGGCCGTAGAGCGCCCGCTCGGCCGTCCTGCCTATGCGGAGGGCGGTCAAGAGCTCCTCTTCGGCGTCGTTCCACTTGCCCAAGGAGAACAGCAGGCTGGCGTAGTAAGTGCGGCACAGCGTATACAGGTGGGGAGAGCCATAACGCTGGGTGAAGGTGTCGGCGACATGGACCCACTGCACGGCCCGCTCGAATTGAGCGACCTGGCTGCAAGAGCTGATCATGATGCAGCTCGTGTACACCACAGTCTCCAACCGCTCGCCCTCACCGCTAAGAGAGCCGGCCATGGCCTCGTCCAGCAAAGCACTTCCTTCTTCGAGCCTCCCCATCTGGACCAGTGCAGCTCCGGTCTGACTCAGCGCACAAAGCTCCAGGTCCGTGTCACCGAACTGGAGCGCCATCTCGCGGGCCTCTCGCGCCCAGCGTTCGGCCGCGGTTGGATCGTCGCTGTCATGGGCGCGCATGAGCGATACCCATCCAGCCAGCGGGGCAAGGCCGAATTGTTCAACCAGCCGCGCCGCTCGTTCCAACCATCCTCGCGCGGCTGCTGCGTTGCCGAGGCTGATCCGGTAGATGAAGTAGAGGCCTATGGCGGTGCTGGCAGCCTGCGCATGACCCGCGACGCGGCGAAATGCGGCGAATGCATGTTCCTGATAGCGAACGGCAGCCTCGGTCTCTCCCAGCCACCATAGCGTTGTGCCCAGGCCGAGCAGCGCTTCCGCCGTTTCTTCTCGCTCGAGCACCGCTTCAAAAGACGCGTTGGCAGCCCGCCAATCGCCTTTCGCGATGGCCTCGCGGGCGGCACTGAGGAGGGCCTCCGGATTGTCCGGTGGCCCGTAACTGCCGTGTTGCGGCTTCACCATTGGTCCGGCCTCCTGCAGGACAAGGCAGAGTCGGGACATTGGTTAAAGGTTCGAGGCGCTGTATCTTTGGCCCGGCAACGCTGCTACCCACAGAGAATACCGCCCCATGCAAGCTACCTCGCACGCGGCCCTCGCCGTCATCTTGCTGACGCTGGTAAAGTACGCGGCGAAAGACACTTTTCTGCAGTATCGGAAGGAGAGGCGCTCATGGGAGCGCAGTGGGTTCCTCGGACCATCGGGGCCGTGTTACTGGCCAGCCTTGCGCTGCTCATTGCGGATAGCGTTTCTGATCTGCGAGGCACCTCGTGGCTCCTTGCAGCCATCGTTGTGGGCGGAGTGGCAGGGGCTTTGGCGGCTCCTTATGCAGTGCGCCCGCTCATGGAATGGGTGCACAAGCAACCCAACGCTACCTTGCTTGGAGGGGGAGTCGGACTCATCGTCGGACTCATCGCCGCCGCGCTTCTTGCGGTTCCGCTGTCACGCTTGGGAGACGTAGCCGGGGTATGGCTGCCTCTCATGCTGGCGGTAGCACTCGGGCTCGCCGGCGTGCTGTTGGGCAGCAGCCGGGAGTGGCGCGGTGGCGGCGCGGACCGGGCTGTGCCGGCAGTCGACGAGGACCAGGAGTTGGTGGATACTAGCGCGATCATCGACGGGCGGATCGCGGTCGTGGCGCGGGCGGGATTTCTGCCCGCTACGTTGTTGGTCCCACGGTTCGTATTAGATGAGCTGCGGCACATTGCCGACTCACCGGAATCGACCCGGCGCACCCGAGGGCGGCGCGGGCTGGAGGTACTGAACCGCCTGCGCAATGACTTGCATCACCCCGTGCGCATCCTAGACGTCGACGTGCGCGATATCCTCGAGGTGGACGCCAAGCTGGTGCGGCTTGCCCAGAACCTCCGAGTGCCCATTGTCACCACGGACTTCAACCTCAACCGCGTTGCGGAGATCCAAGGCGTGCATGTCCTCAACGTCAACGATTTGGCTCAGGCCCTCAAGCCTGTCGTGCTGCCGGGCGAAATTATCGACGTGCGCGTTCTGCAGACGGGCAAGGAGCCGGGGCAGGGCGTGGGCTTCTTGGATGACGGCACAATGGTGGTGGTCGAAAACGGCGACCGGTTGATCGGCCAGGATGTG
>JBJKQC010000142.1:0-2535 GCA_046705745.1 Dehalococcoidia bacterium | reverse complement strand
CCAATGGCCGTCCGCATGTGGCACCGGTCTCGGGCCTTAGCCTCCAAGGCGCCTTCAACTTCTTCACGGATCCTGCATCGCGAAAGGGACGGGACATGGCGGGGAACACCGAGATAACTGTGCACTTGGAAAGTGGCGATGACGTGGTAATCCTGGAAGGCGCTGTGGCTACGGTCGCTGACGCCGGCCTCCTGGAACGCATCGCCGACGCCTACGAGGCGAAGTACGGGTTCCGGCCGGAGCCGCAGCCCGGCGGTGGAGGCTACTACCTGGCCCCGCGGACCGCCTTCGCATGGACCGAGCGCGACTTTCCCGCGACGGCCACGCGCTGGCGCTTCCGCCACGACGACTGATAAGCCCGGCGCATTTGCGATACTGAGCGACTAGGCCGACAGGAGGCCCCAAGAATCGCCGGGCCATGGTACTCTAATAGTAGCCTGGCTTCACACCAAAGCAGTATCAGCAGCGCATGGTCACGCCCGAGCCATCCGAATTCTTCAAAACGCTGGACGTTTTCGCTTCGCCCGAGCACCTGCCCTTCCGCTGGGACGGTGGCCAGCCCGCGGCGGTCCTCGTCCACGGCTTTCCTGGAACGCCGGCGGACGTGCGTCCATTGGGGCATTCCCTACACGCGGCGGGGTGGACGGTCGACGCGCCGCTGCTGCCCGGCTTTGGCCCGCAGATCGCAACGCTCCCCGGCCGCCGCTATTCGGAGTGGGTGAGCGCCATCACGCGGCACATTGCGCGGCTGAAGGAGGAAAAGCACACCCCGGTCATCGTCATCGGGCATTCCATGGGCGGAGCGCTTTCTCTCCTGGCGACCACGTCAGAGCAGACCGACGGTCAGATTCTTCTGGCGCCCTACTGGCGCTTCGGCCATCCCGTCCTGCACACGCTGTGGCCCTTCCTTCGCCTGTTGGCCCGGCGCTGGCGCCCACTTAAGCGGGCGGACTTCCAGGACCAGCGAGTGCGTAATGCCGTGTTGAGGTTCTTGCCCCAGTTGGACTTGGACGCTCCCCACGTCCAGGAGGAGCTGCGCAGGTTTGCGGTGCCGGTGTCGCTCCTGGACGAGCTGCGGCGTGTGGGTATTGCCGCTTATGCCGGCGCCCGGCGTTCCCGCGTCAACACGCTCGTCGTACAAGGCTTGCGTGACACCCTCGTCCGCCCGCCGGACACACGCCTCCTGTTCAAACGGCTGGCGATGCCCGTACGGATCGAGCTGGTGGATGGGACGCACAACTTCGTCCGGCCGGAGGACGGGGCTTGGGACCGCGTGGAGCGGACCGTGCTCGGGTTTGCTAGCTCACTGCTCAGCAGAGGGCCGTGGCCCCAAGTGGCGTGAGGCGCGCCCGAGTCCTGCAACCTTGGCATTCCCATTTCGACCATGGGTCGCAGACCCCGTATCGCAACGACGAATAGGGGGAAAATCTTTCGGGAGCGTGCAGCCCGCCGCGGCGTGTCCACAATCAGGCTGGCCGGCCTTTGGGAATGGACAGAGTCCCCTTCGCGCTAATGTTGACACATTTGGTCAACTTTCCTAGAATCGCTTCGTAGTCTAGGAATTGAAGAGGCTGGGCCAACGCCATGGCGGACGTTTCGGTCGAAGAAGTAACCCAAGCGCTCAAGGATGTTTATGATCCTGAGATCCCCGTGAATGTGGTGGACCTCGGGCTCATTTACGATGTCTCCGTGGACGACAACAACCACGTCCACGTTGAGATGACCCTCACGGCAGCCGGATGCGGGATGGGTCCATTCATCGCCCAACAGGCTGAATGGGCCATCGCCGATGTCGAGGGCGTGAAGGACGTCGACGTGGAAATCGTGTTCGACCCGCCCTGGAGCCCAGATCGGATTACCGAGGACGGCAAGAAATTACTCGGCCTCGACGACTGACCAGTACCCGAACGTCCCTTGATTCCCTAATACGAACGCCAGGGCTCCACCGCTGGGACTGCCCTTCCCTCTTTTTCCGCCCTGAGCACAAGCGGGCTGTGGCCCGCGCGGAGAAGACGCGTCCATGCAGATGAGCAAAGAGCAGCAGCAGGCCCGGCTGGCGCAAATCAAGCGCCAGTGGGAGCAGCGCCGGGCGATCAGCCGGTCGCTCGGCAAGATCAAGACCAAGATCGGTGTGTATAGCGCCAAGGGCGGCGTGGGCAAGACAACGGTGGCCGTGAACCTTGCGGCGTACCTGGCCAAGCAGGGCTACAACGTTGGCCTACTGGATGCGGACATCGACACACCTAACGCAGCACTTGTGCTGGGCGCGACGACGAAGCCGGGCGTGGACAACGGGCGCATCATCCCGGCGGAAGCTTTCGGCGTCAAGATCGTGTCCATGTCATTCTTTCAGCAGAACGAAGAAGAGGCCATCATCTGGCGCGGCCCCATGATCCACAACGCCATCAACCAGTTCCTGCAGATGACGGACTGGGGCGATCTGGACTTCCTCGTAGTGGACATGCCACCAGGAACGTCCGATGCCCCGCTCACAGTGATGCAGGTGCTGACCATGGACGGCTTCGTGGCCGTCAC